>CAIPGJ010000462.1 GCA_903864555.1 uncultured Pseudomonadota bacterium
AGGCGTGGCCGCCGTGATCATGATGCTGGCGGTCGGGCGGGGCACGCAGTACGCCGTGGAACAGTCGATCGCCGCCATGGGCAGCAATCTTTTCATCGTGCTGGCCGGCTCCACCACGGATACCGGCCTGCGCCTGGGTTCGGGCAATGCGCCCACCCTCACCATCGCCGACGCCGATGCCATCGGCGAGTTGCCCGAGGTGGCCGGCGTCGCCCCGGTGTCGCCGGGTTCCGCACAGATCGTCTACGGCTCGAGCAACTGGGGCACCCAGGTGATCGGCACCAGTGCCGCCTACCTGGAAGTGGGCAACTGGCGGCTGGACGACGGCGAGATGTTTTCCGATGCCGATGTGCGCTCGGCCACGCGCGTGGCCGTGCTGGGGCAGACCGTGGCCAAGAACCTGTTCGGCGACGAAAGCCCGGTCGGCAAGACCATCCGCATCCGCCAGAGCCCCTTTCTGGTGGTGGGCACGCTGGCCCCCAAGGGACAGAGCCTGGACGGACGCGACCAGGATGACACGGTGTTCGTGCCCATCCTGACCGCCCAGCGCAAGCTGTTCGGCAACAACTTCCGCGGCGCGGTGCGATACGTCATGGTGCGGGCAGTCTCGGCCGAGGCCATGCCGGCCGCCGAGGCGGAAATGCGCACGTTGCTGCGGCAGCTGCACAAGCTGCCCGACCGCCGGCCGGATGACTTCACCATCCGCAACCTGACTGCCGCGGCCAATGCCGCGGCGCAAACCACCAAGGTCATGTCCATCATGCTGGGCGCCATCGCCTCGGTGTCGCTGCTGGTGGGCGGCATCGGCATCATGAACATCATGCTGGTGTCGGTCACCGAGCGCACCCGGGAGATCGGCATCCGCATCGCCATCGGCGCCCGCGAGCGGGATATCCGGCTGCAATTCCTGCTGGAGGCGATTTTCCTGTCGCTGATCGGCAGTTTCGTCGGCGTGCTGCTGGGCGTGGGGGCGGCTGCCATCGCCAATGCGGTGGCCAGCCTGACCATCGTGGTCACCCTGGGCTCCATCCTGCTCGCCTTCTGCGTAGCGGCTGCGGTGGGCATCTTCTTCGGCTACTACCCGGCCAACAAGGCTGCCAGCCTCAAACCCATCGACGCCCTGCGCTACCAGTAGTCGGGGCCAGCCCCCCCTGCTTCCCGGGGCACTGAAGTTCACTTTCCGCCCGGAATGTGACTTTTTCACTGTCTCCCCCGCCCGACCGCCGCTCGTCTCCGCCAGCCTGCCGCCTGTCGGAAAGCCGTTTCTTTACCCCGATGAATGCGTAAAACTGCGTACTCATACTGGAGGGATGATGAAAAACAACCAAGGTTTTACCCTGATCGAACTGATGGTCGTGGTCATCGTGGTGGCCATTCTGGCGGCCATAGGCATTCCCTCCTACGCCGATTACGTCCGCCGCGGCAGGATCACCGAAGCCATCTCCGGCCTGTCCGAGATGCGGGTGAAAATGGAACAGTACTTCCAGGACAACCGCACCTATGTCGGGGCCTGCGCTGCCGGCACGGTGGCCACCCTGCCGGCCAACTCGGCCTATTTCACCTTTACCTGCCCCACGCTGACCACCACCACCTACGGCGTCACGGCCACTGGTGCCAGCAACATGAACGGCTTCATCTACACCCTGGACCAGTCCAACGCCCGCCGCACCACCGGCCTGCCCAGTGGTTGGTCGGGTAGCGGCAATACCTGCTGGGTGATCCGCAAAGATGGCTCCTGCTAAAGCCGGCGCCGGTCGCCAACGCGCATGCACACCCAGACCCTTACCATCCGCCTGGATATCCTGATGACCCGCGTTACACGATCCCGCCAGGGCTTCTCGCTCATCGAAATGATGATCGCGCTGGTCGTGCTCTCGATCCTGCTGATGATGGGGGTGCCTGCCTACAGCACCTACATCCAGAATGCCAAGCTGCGATCGGCGGCGGAGAACTTCTATGCCGGCCTGCAAACGGCCCGGGCAGAAGCGGTCAAGCGCAATGCGCCCGTGCAGTTCGCCCTGACCAGCGACTCGGGCGACAGCTCCAGCGCACAGACGACCACCCTGACCACCACCGGCCCCAACTGGATCGTCCGGGTGGTGGATGCCACGACCGGGATCTTCACCTTTGTCGAGGGCAAGTCGGCTCAGGAAGGCTCCGGCCAGGCCACCGGCTCGAGCGTGTCGATCAGCGCCACGACGTCTTCCATCACCTTCAATGGTTACGGCGCCACCACGCTGGGGGCATCCACCACCATTACCTTCACCAATCCGACCGGCGGCGCCTGCAGCCCCACCGGCCCGATGCGCTGCCTGAACATCGTCGTCTCGGTGGGTGGTCAGGCGCGCATGTGCGACCCGGCGGTGACCACAGTCGGAGATACCCGCACATGCTGATCCGCATTCCCGGGGCATCCCCACGCACGCAACAGGGCATGTTCCTCATCGAGGCACTGCTGGGCATTCTCATTTTCTCCATGGGCATTCTGGCCCTGGTGGGTATGCAGGCCGCAGCCATCTCGGCCCAGTCCGATGCCCGCTACCGGACCGAAGCCGCCACCCTGGCCGACCGGCTGATGAGCCACATCTGGGTGAATGTGGACCGCACCAGCGCCACCACCATCCAGACCTCGCTCGCCAACTTCCAGCACCAGACGGGCGGGGCCAATTGCAGCTTCACCGGAACCGCGTCCTCCAACGCCCTGGTCACGGACTGGGTCAGCGACGTGACTGCGGCCGGCACCGGCCTGCCCGGCGCAGTGTCGGCGATGCAGCAGATCACCATCAACACGGCCTCGGGCGGCTTCAACCAGGTCAGCATCACGCTGTGCTGGATAGCCCCTCGTGCAGCCACCACCAGCCGCCATACCGTGGTTTCCTTCATCAACTGAACCAGGCCATGATCCTCAACGGACACAAAGACGAGTTCAGGACATGCCGCAGGCAGGTTGCGGCACAGGCCGGGTTCAGCCTGGTCGAAATCATGGTCGCAGTAACCATTGCGCTGATCGGCATCATCGTCATCTTCCAGGTCATGACCGTGTGGGATGAACGCAAGCGCACCACCTCTTCCGGCAGCGATGCCCAGGTGGCCGGAACCATCGCCATACACAACGTCGATCGCGACATCCGCCAGGCCGGTTTCGGCTTCGGCATGTCCACCTTCATGGGCTGCCTGGTCAGCGCCTACGACACGACTCGCGGCACCCCGGCATTCACGTTCCGCCTCTACCCGGTGGAAATCGTGCAGGGCGCATCCGGCGCGCCGGATGAAGTCCGTGTCCTCTATGGCACCTCCACCACGGTGGTGGCAAATCAGGCCTTCACCACGTCCACAGCCACCGCCAAGAGAACCACCAGCCGGGCCGGATTCAACCGGGGCGATCTGGTGATCGTGGCGGGCAATGCCGGTCCGGACTGCGCCCTGGTGGAAATCACCGACAACACCAATGCCGACGCACTGACCATCAACCATGCCACCGGCAGCTACGTGAACTACCTCGGGGACACCGTGACGGCGCGCTACAACAACCCGGCAGGCACCGGCGCCACATTCAGCACTGGCACGCTGCAC
>CAIPGJ010000463.1 GCA_903864555.1 uncultured Pseudomonadota bacterium
AACCAGTGGATCGCGCCGATCGCACCCGCTGGCGTGCCCCAGCCCTACATCCGCAAGCTGAACGCCGTGGTGCAGCAGGTGGCCCGCGATCCGGAGGTGATCAAGAAAATGCTTGCCATGGGCAGCCGCGCCGAAGCCGGCCCGCCGGAGGATCTGGGCCGGGTCATCCGCGAGGATCATGCGCGCTGGGGCGAAGTGATCAAAGCCGCCGGCATCAAGCTCGAGTAACAGGACGCGGCCAAACAGCCCCGTGCCGGCCGGCCCGGGGCCCACGCAGGGCATCATCATGAACACAGCAAACCAGATCCTCGCCGAACCCGGCGAGAACGAGCGCATGGTCCGCGACGGGGCGCTCGGCTTCGTCCAGGCGCATCATTCGATGAAGCGGGTGCGCCAGATGCGCACCACGGAAAGCGGCTACTCGCGCGAGGTGTGGCAGGCGCTGGCCGGGGCTGGCTGGCTGGGCCTGCGTGTGCCCGAGCAGCAGGGTGGCGCCGGCATGGGCATGGCCGAAGTGGCGGTGCTGTGTGAGGTGTTCGGCGAAGCGCTGTTGCCCGAGCCCTGGATTGCCTGCGGCCTGTGGCCGGTGGCGCTGGTGTCCGGCTGCAGCCAGGCTGCACTGCGTGACCGCCTGTTGCCGAACATGCTCTCGGGCGACATCGTGCTGGCCCTGGCCTGGCAGGACGCGCCCTTTCACCTGGACCCGGCCCAGACTTCGGCGACGCTTACGGGTACGCCATTGACATTACAGGCACGCAAGCGCTTCGTCGCTTCCGGCGTTGGTGCTGATGGCTGGCTGGTCACGGCCCTGCGTGAGGGCGTTCCGGCGCTGGTTCATGTGCCCGCCAGCGCTGCCGGGGTTAGCGTGCGAAGCGAGCGGCAGATGGATGGCGGCGTCTGCGCCGACATCGATTTCAACCAGGTGCCTGTGCGTGCCGAGGACGTGCTGGCCGAGGGCGATGCCGCGGTGCAATTGTTACGTGCAGCACAGGCCGAAGCGACGCTGGCGGCCTGTGCCGTGCTCAATGCGTTGGCCAACCGGGCGCTGGCCATCACCGTGGATTATCTGGGCAAGCGGGTGCAGTTCGGCAAACGCATCGGCAGCTTCCAGGCGCTGCAGCATCGCGCCGTGGACCTCGCCGTGCGCTGCACCCTGGCCGGCTCGGTGCTGCGCCGGGCCATCGAGTCGCATGCTGCCGGCAGCGCGCGCGCCGCCTCCGACCTGAGCGCCGCCAAGGCCCTCTGCTCGCGCACGGCCACGCTGGTGACACGCTCGGCCATCCAGCTGCATGGCGGCATCGGCTACACCGACGAATACGACATCGGCCTCTACGTCAAATCGGCGCTGCGCTACGCCGGCTGGCTGGGCACGGCCCAGGTGCACGCCGGCCGTTTCATGGCGGAAAAGCCTGCCATGGCGGGGGAGGCGGCATGAACAACGCCAACCCGCACGAAGATTTCAACGCCCTGTCCGATGACGAATTCCGCCGGCGCTTTCGCAACTGGCTGGAACAGCACTGTCCCGAGGATGTGCGCCGTCCCGCGCACCGCCTGCGCGGGCAGCGCGCACGCGAGTGGTTCCGCCTGCTGTACGAGCATGGCTGGCGTGCCCCGGCCTGGCCGCGCGAGCATGGCGGCATGGGCCTGTCCATCCCCAAGCTCATCCTCTATGACGAGGAACTCGACCACGCGCGTATCTCGCGCACCGTGGACATGGGCGACACCCACCTCGGGCCGACGCTGATCAAGTTGGGCACCGAAGAGCAGCGCCGCCTCTACCTGCCGAAGATCCTCAACTGCGAGCACTGGTGGTGCCAGGGTTATTCCGAGCCCAACTCCGGCTCCGACCTGGCCAGCCTGAAGACGCGTGCCGACCTGGAGGGTGAGCATTTCGTCATCAACGGCCAGAAGATCTGGTCCTCCTTTGCCGCCGATGCCACCCATGTGTTCCTGCTGGTGCGCACCAGCACCGAGGCGGTGAAGCAGAAGGGCATCACCTTCATCCTCGCGGAGATGGACACGCCGGGCATCACCGTGAAGCCCATCGTCAACCTTGCCGGCGATG
>CAIPGJ010000464.1 GCA_903864555.1 uncultured Pseudomonadota bacterium
CCAAATACCGATGCCCTTTTATCGCGGTCGCTTCGCCCCCTCACCAACCGGCCCCCTGCACTTCGGTTCGCTGGTGGCCGCGCTCGGCAGCTGGCTGGATGCGCGCAGCCAGGGTGGCGAATGGCTGGTGCGCATGGAGGACATCGACTGGCCGCGACGCGTACCGGGAGCGGCCGATGCAATCCTCACCACACTGGAGGCCTGCGGCCTGGAATGGGACGGCGAGGTGCTGTACCAGAGCCGGCGCACAGACGTTTATACCGCGGCATTCGAGCGGCTGGGGGCAACCGGACGCCTTTTCCCCTGCGGCTGTACGCGCAGGGAGATTGCCGACTCCGCACTCCCCTCCACGCACGCATTCGATACAGCTCCCGGCGAAAAGGTGTATCCGGGCACCTGCCGCAACGGCCTGGCGCCGGGCCGTGTGCCGCGCTCGTGGCGCGTCAATGTGTCGCATACCGTGGCCGCATTCGATGACCTGATCCAGGGACGCATCGAACAGGATCTGGAGGCCGACATCGGCGATTTTGTGGTGAAACGCGCCGACGGCCTGTTTGCCTATCAGCTCGCGGTCGTCGTGGACGACAACGAACAGGGCATCACCGATGTGGTGCGCGGTGCCGACCTGCTCGACTCCACGCCGCGGCAGATCCACCTGCAGCAACTGCTCGGGCTGCCGGCATTACGTTACGCCCACCTGCCGGTGGCAGTGAATGCGCAGGGCGAAAAACTCTCCAAACAGACCTATGCCACGGCGATCTCCGAGCGCCGCGCGGCGGAGGCGCTGAATTCGGCGCTTGCCTTCCTCGGCCAGGCACCGCCTGCCGGACTGGTTGGCGCCGACGCCGCTGAAATCCTCGGCTGGGCACGCGCACACTGGAACGTCAAGGCCGTGCCGCGGACACGCGCCCTGCCCGCCCTGATGTAATACAGCCGCTTGCCTACTTGCGCGATGGCATCAGCACTGTCCCCAGCGAAGCACACACCAGCACGAGCGCCGCGTAGTCATTCCAGTGTGGCTGCTCGCCCAGCACCAGCATGCCGCTGAACACCCCGACCACCGGAATCAGCAACGTAGACAGCGAGGACACGCCCACCGGCGCGATGGTGGCGATTTTCATCCACGCCCAATTGCCGAAAATGAAGGCCAGCGCGGCGTTGTAGATGAGGCCGGCCAGCGGCAGGGGGCTGAGGGTGAAGGGCGAGAAGCTCCCCTCCTCGAACAACAGCGCGCCAAGCAGCATCGGCGGCAGCGACAGGGCCATCTGCCAGGCGCCAAACGAAGTCATGGGCAGACCGATCGGCCAGCGCTTGATCATGATGATGCCGAACGCCCAGGTAACTGCCGCCGCGATCATCAGGAAAGCGCCCAGCGGTGATGCCCCGACCGCGCTGAGTTCTCCGCCGATCAGCAGCAGCATGCCGGTAATGCCCAATGCCAGCCCGACCAGCTTGCGCCGAGTCACCGGCTCGCCCAGCAGCCAGAAGCCCAGCAGCATGGCCCACACCGGCATGGTGTAGCCAAGAATGGCGGCGCGTCCCGAATCCATCATGCCAACCGCGTACACCGCAAGGATGTTCCAGGCGAGCATGTTGAACACCGCAATCAGGATCAATTTTCCCCATTTGCCCTCGGGCACGCGCACCGGCAGGCCGTTCAGGCGCGCTATCGCAAACAGGCCGAGCGCGCCCAGCGCCAAGCACCAGGTACGAAAATGCATGGGCGGCATTTCCGAGAGCACGATCTTCATCACCGGCCAGTTGAAGCCCCACACCAGAGAAAGCGCTGCCACCAGACCATAGACCGAAGGCGGCAGCACATGGGCGTGCCGGGATCGGGCTGCGGCAGGAGAATCGGGAATTTGTGACATGGTCTAAAAAAGCTCCAAAGTAGAAGTTTTTAAAACAATTCAGATACTTAAGTGCTAGTGATTACCCACAAGCCCGACTGAGCACTGCCCCGGAG
>CAIPGJ010000465.1 GCA_903864555.1 uncultured Pseudomonadota bacterium
ATGCCAACTGCCAGATTCACCGCTTTTCGGCCGACGGCAGCCATCTCGCCTCCTGGGGGCAGCCCGGCAGCGGTCCGGGGGAGTTCGTGCTGCCGCACGACGTGTGGCTGGACAGCCGCGGGCGCGTGCTGGTCGCCGATCGCGAGAATGACCGCGTGCAGGCCTTCACGCCGGAGGGCGAGTACCTCACCGAATGGCCGACGCAGGTCACGGGCGGGGCGGCGATCTGGGTGGACGCCAATGACATCGCCTATGTGCCCGAGCACAACAACGGCAACTTCAGCGTGCTCACGCTGGACGGGGAACTGCTGGCACGCTGGGGTTCGCCCAAGTGCCGCAGCTGTCACGACGTGAGCGGGGATGCCGAGGGCAATGTCTATTTCGTGCAGCCCCTGGACAACGAGGGCAGCAAGGGGCGGCGTATCGTCAAGTATGTGCGCACGGGGAGCTGACTTGTCGAGTGACTCCCTGGCAGCGATGCCGCGTTTGAAAGCCTGCCACTGCAGGTTCTTCACCGATTTCGGGGAAAGGTCTGATATCTGCCGAAACTGTCGCCAGTGCCTGGCGGACAATGGCCTCATATGTGGAAGCAGGGATAACTCACTACTGTCATCCCCGCGCAGGCGGGGATCCATTTTCTTGGTGGCAGTCAAAATGGATTCCCGCTCATTGACGTTCCAAGAGCGGGAATGATGCTGGAAATCGATGGCTTTCGACAAAGCCTGTGGCTGCCATGTGCAAGCAAGGAAAAAGCGCATTTGGGTGGGGCAAAGCTCGCGCGATTGTCGGCTTGGGAGAATTAATGCGCTCCCTGGAAATCGGTGAAGAACCCCACTGCATGCGGCCCTGCCAACTATCAGGAATCGACCCATGACCGAACTGCACTACCTGAGCATCGCCCAGGCTGCGGATCTCATCCGCACGCGCGCGCTGTCCCCTGTGGAGCTGACCCGGGCGCTGCTCGAGCGCGCGGACTGCTTCGATGGGCAGCTCAATTCCTACATCACCCGGACCGCCGATCTCGCCATGCGCCAGGCCCAGGACGCCGAGCGCGCCATAATGAAAGGCGGATACCGGGGGCCGCTGCATGGCATGCCCTATGGGCTCAAGGACCTGATCGACACGCAGGGCATCCTGACCACCGGCAATTCAAGAACACAACAGCACAATGTGCCCGAATCGGATGCGACCGTGGTCTCGCGCCTCAGGGACGCCGGTGCCGTGTTGCTGGGCAAGCAGACCGCGCACGAGTTCGCCCACGGTGGTCCCTCTTTCGACCTGCCGTGGCCGCCTGCCAGAAACCCCTGGAATCCCGAATGCTTCACCGGCGGCTCCAGTTCGGGCTCTGCGGCGGGCGTGGCCGCCGGTTTCATGCCGGTCGCGCTGGGGACGGACACTGGTGGATCCATACGCACGCCCGCCTCGTTTTGCGGGCTGGTCGGGCTGAAGCCCACCTATGGCCTGGTGAGCCGCTGGGGCATCATGCCGCATTCGTTTTCGCTCGATCACTGTGGTCCCCTCACCCGGACGGTGGAGGATTGCGCACTGGTCCTGCAGGCCATCGCCGGACATGATCCGCGCGACCCGGGCAGCGTGAAGACCACCATTCCCGATTACCGCGCGGCGCTGCGGCAAAGCGTGAAGGGCCTGCGCATCGGTGTCCTGCGGCATATGTGGGAGGAGGACAACCCGGCCGGCGAGGAACTCAGGCAGGCCACCGAAGCCGCGATCAGCGTCCTCAAGGACCTGGGGGCGCAGGTGGAAACCGCGCGCGTTCAGCCCGTGCAGATCTACAGTGACGTCAAGGCCGTCATCTGCGAATGCGAGGCCTTCGCGGTGCAAAGGCCCCACCTGGCCCGGCACCTGCATGATTACGGCGCCGATTACCTCACCCAGATTCTGCTCGCCCTGCTGTTTCAGGGCGGCGATTACGTCCGGGCGCAACGGCACCGGCGCGTGCTGGTGCGCGAAATGCAACCCCTGTATGAAAAGTTCGATGTGCTGGTCACGGCCGGCGCAGGGCCCGCACCGCGATTGTCGGATCAGGGCGCAAAGGATGCGCTGGTGCGCTGGGGGCAGCCCAGTGCCACCACCCTGTTCAATGTCACCGGTGCCCCGGCCATGATGCTGTGCAGCGGCTATGCACGCAACGGCCTGCCGCTGGGCATACAGTTCGCCGGCCGCCCCTTCGAGGAAGCAACCGTGCTCAGCCTCGGCCACGCCTACCAGAGGGAAACCGATTGGCATGAACGGCATCCGCTGCTGGATGCGGCACGCGGGGCAGCAGTGCCGCCACCGGAGGCTGCGCCGCGCGACCTGCCCCGGCCGGATGACGCAAGCTGTGCCGCCATTCAGCTCCTGGCCGAATCTGCCGGTATCCACTTGAACGAAGCGCTGGTGTGGCGACTGGCCGCAGGCATCCCCGTGGTGCGCAAAATTCTCGCGAGAATCCCGGACCATGGCTGGACGGACGAACCGAGCAGCGTCTTTCGCTGCCTCGATGACTAGGGACTGGCACGGCGCCGGCTTATCATTGGCTGAATGGATGCTTTGAAAACCCGGTTTTTCAAGGGGGAGGCTACAAAATCTTGAAAGGAAAACGCATGAATACTCAGAAACAGTCCAGAGGATGGATGAGCCTTGCGATGCTGGCCGGGGCCCTCGGCCCGCTTCCGGCATGGGCGCAGCCTGCGCAGGACGCCGCAGCGCAGTACCCCTCGCGCCCCGTTACGCTGATCGTCAACATCGCTCCCGGCGCCGGCGTGGACATCGAGACGCGCATCTACTCGCAGAAGCTGACCGAGAACCTGCGCACCCAGTTCATCATCGACTACAAGCCCGGCGCGGGTGGCACGCTGGGCGCGGCCTACGTCGCCAAGGCGGCCCCGGACGGCTACACCCTGTTGTCCACCTCCTCGGGGTACACCACTGCGGCCGCGCTCTACAAGTCGCTGCCCTACGATTCGATCAAGGACCTGGCGCCCATCTCGCTCATGAGCCGCATCGGTTATCCGCTCATGGTGCACCCCTCGGTGCCGGCCAAGAACCTCAAGGAGTACCTGGCCTTCTCCGCGTCCAAGCCGGGCGGGGTGAACTTTGCCACCTCCGGGCAGGGCGGGCTGCC
>CAIPGJ010000466.1 GCA_903864555.1 uncultured Pseudomonadota bacterium
CATGCCGCCGGTCAGTTCCTTCTGCATATAGGGCATGGCGACATACTTCATGAAGGCGGCACCGGCACCCACCATCACCGCCAGGCCGAGCACGGAGACCAGCAGGGCCTTGGCGAAACGGGACGGGCCGTTCTGTACCACGACGCAACTGGCCACCATGTCATGCAGGCACTGCTTGCGGCCGGTGAAGGCCGCCATCACGAAGCCCAGGCACAGGGGAAGCGCGGACAGGAACTTGGCGAGGTTGCGTCCCAGTGCACGCAGGAAGCTGGTCTGGTCCCCATCGAGAGTGGTCACCTGCAGCCCCAGCAATTGCTTGCCGAAGGTGGCCTGGCGTGCAGAGGACTCCATCACCGGCCAGTACAGCAGGTTGAGGAAGAAGCTGAGCACGCCCATCAGCGTGGCCACCATCGGGCCACCGAAAATGCCGGCAATACCCAGGACCAGGTAGGCGATCATGATGATGGCGAAGTCGACGAAATAGGCCGCGACCCGCGCCCAGAAACCTGCGTATTGAACCGCGCTGCTATCCTCAACTGCCATGAGACCCTCCCAGGTCGGTGCTGCCGCGATTGTCCCGGGCCGCTGGTTCATGCGGACCGATGCGCCTGACCTT
Source organism: uncultured Pseudomonadota bacterium (assembly GCA_903864555.1). The sequence continues at coordinate 617 of CAIPGJ010000466.1, forward strand.
CGCAGAACCTGGCGCTTTCTCCTCAACCCTCACTATATACCGGGCTGATGGCTCGCCGCTGATTGTGGTTGCCTGATCTTCAGCCGAGAAAAAGTTCGTGATTACAATCGTCGTTTAAAGTCAATAGGCACGATGTTCCACATGCCAAAATGATCGCTATCAAAGCGTCGCGGCATGCTTTGCAGTGCTCTATTCAGAACAGCAGGTAGCTCACCCAGTAGGCCACGGCGGCGACGAAGGCGCTCGCAGGGATGGTGAAGATCCAGGCCCACACGATGTTGCCGGCGACGCCCCAGCGCACCGCGCTGGCGCGTCGCGTCGAGCCGACACCGACGATGGCGCCGGTGATGGTGTGGGTAGTGGAAACCGGTATGCCCAGCGCGGTGGCGAGAAACAGCGTCATGGCGCCGCCGGTCTCGGCGCAAAAGCCGCCCACGGGTTTGAGCTTGGTGATCTTCTGGCCCATGGTTTTTACGATGCGCCAACCGCCGAACATGGTGCCCAGGGCGATGGCGATGTAGCAGGAAATGATGGTCCAGGCCGGCGGGGACTTGTCATCCACCGCCGCATAGCCGGTGGCGATCAGCAGCATCCAGATGATGCCGATGGTCTTTTGCGCATCATTGCCGCCGTGGCCCAGGCTGTAGGCCCCGGCCGAGACCAGTTGCATCCGCCGGAACCAGCGGTCCACCCGTGATGGAGTGGCACGGCGAAACACATTGGCCACCAGCACCATCATCAGCGAGCCCAGCAGGAAGCCCAGCGCGGGCGACACGAAGATGAAGGCCACCGTCTTGAGCAAGCCTGAAGCAATCAGGGCGCCGCCACCGGTTTTGGCCACCACCGCGCCGACGATGCCGCCGATGAGCGCATGCGAGGAGCTGCTGGGGATGCCGTAGTACCAGGTGAGGACGTTCCAGGTGATCGCGCCCACCAGCGCGCCGAAGACCACGTGCGTATCCACCACGCCCGGGTCGACAATGCCCTTGCCCACGGTGGTGGCGACGCTCAGGTGGAAGACAAAGATGGCGACGAAGTTGAAGAAGGCGGCGAACACCACCGCCTGGCCGGGTTTCAGGACTCCGGTGGATACCACGGTGGCGATGGAGTTGGCGGCGTCATGGAAGCCGTTCATGAAATCGAACAGCAGCGCCACTGCCACCAGCAGCACGACCACCCACAGGGCCGCCTGGACTTCAGTCATGGCCGCCTCTCAGGAATTCTCGAGGATGATGCCCTCGATCAGGTTGCCGACGTCTTCGCAGCGGTCGGTGATCGTCTCCAGCAGTTCGTAGATCGCCTTGAGCTTGATCAGCTCGCGCACATCCGGTTCGGCGCGGAACAGCTTGCCCATGGCGGCACGCAGTACGCGGTCCGCATCGGATTCGAGGTGGTCTATTTCCTCGCAGGTCTTGAAAGCCGCTTCTGCGGTGGCTGGCTTGGCCACGTCATGCAGCAGGGAGACGACGTGGCGCACGCGCTGGCAGCACTTGTTGCCCAGTTCGGTCAGGCGGATGATCTCGTCGGTCATTTGGCGCACGTCGTACAGTGTCAAGGCCTCGGCGGCGTCCTGCAGCAGGTCAGCCACGTCATCCATGTTGCTGATGAGGGAGTGGATCTGCTCGCGGTCAATCGGGGTGATGAAGGTCTTGTGCAGGGTGCGGTTGACCTTGTGGGTGATGCGGTCGGCGGCGTGCTCGGCATCATCGACTTCCTTGGCGTATTGCTCGCGCAGGGCCGGGTTGTCGTAGTTGGCGACCAGTTTGGAGAAGGCATCCGCCGCCTGGACGATGTAATCGGCGTGCTGGTTGAACATCTCGAAAAAATCGCCGTCGTGAGGCAGCAGCTTGGCAAAAAACATGGGATCTCCGGGCCGCCATCTTGGGCAGCTCTTGTCGCATTGACTGGGTTCTTGGGGGGCGTCGGACGGGATCGATTGTACCGTTTCGACCGGCACCGGTTGCGGTGCGCGGCGCGCACTTCGGGTGAATGCGACAAACAGGCTGGCGATCCACTCAGTTGCCGGTGACGTCGGTGTCCGCGGCGGTGAGCGGCAGCGGCAGTTGCTGCCGCGCTGGCGTGGCTGAATCGAATGCCGCCGGCATGTCCGAGGATTTCAGCAGCCGGTCGGCGCGCACCCCCAGGAGCCGCATGGGCCGGTCCAGTGGTGTCTGCTTCAGGCACTGGCCGGCGGCGCGCCGGATGGTGGCGGCGTCCTGGGTTGCCACCGACAGGCTGGTGGCGCGCGTGACGATGCGGAAATCCGGGTAACGCAGCTTCACCCCGATGGTGCGTGCAGCGTAGCCCTTGCGCACCAGATCGGCCGCCAGTTGCTCGCACAGGTGGGTGAAGATATGCCCCAGCTCCTGGCGGTTCTGGCGCGGGTGCAGGTCGCGCTCGAAGGTGGTTTCGCGGCTGATCGACTTGGGCTCGCTGTGGGTGACCAGATGGCGATCGTCACGGCCGTGGGCCGCATCGTGCAGCCAGCCGGCGTAGTTGGCGCCGAATTCGTCGATCAGGCGTTGCAGGTCGGCTGCGGCCAGCTCGCCGATGGTGTGCAGGCCCAGGGCCTGCAGGCGCGCTGCGGCTTTCGGTCCGATGCCGTTGACGCGCCGCGCCGGCAGCGGCCAGATGCGCTGCGGGATGTCCGCATGCGTGAGCACGGTGAGGCCGTCGGGCTTGCCGAATTCCGAGCATAGTTTGGAAAGCAGCTTGTTGGGCGTCACCCCGATGGAACAGCTGAGGCCGGTGTCGTGGCGCACGGCCTCCTTGATGGCGCGTGCCACCGCGGTGACGCTGTCAAAGGGATCTTCATCCGCGGCTGGCTGCACGCCGGGCACCTGGGTGAGGTCCATGTAGATCTCGTCGATACCGCGGTCCTCGATCACCGGGGCGATGCGCGCCACGGCCGCCTTGAACAGGCGCGAATACTTGCGGTACTCGTCGAAATCCACCGGCAGCAGCACCGCGTCGGGGGCCAGCGCCGCCGCCTTCATCATGCCCATGGCGGAATTGACGCCCAGGGCGCGCGCCTCATAGGTGGCCGTGGTGATGACCCCGCGTCCGGCGTAGTCGCGCAGGCGTGAGTAGTGGCGGCTGCCATCGGCGGCGATGCGCGGCCCCAGGTCGCGCCGCCCGCCGATCACCACCGGTTGCCCGCGCAGCTCCGGATAGCGCAGCAGTTCGACGGACGCGTAGAAGGCGTCCATGTCCAGGTGGGCGATCCAGCGGCGGGGCATGGGAGGGCTCGTTGCAGCGATGGTGGAGAGGGAGTCTGGCTGGTGCTGGTGCCGATGCCGCCTATGGTACGACAGCCACTGCCCGGCCATCGCCAGGAGTGCCATGCCGCGCCCTGCCTTGTGTGACAACGTAACAAGGGAAGCACTGATCGAGTGGGCTACGCCCCCTTGTCTATCCCCCACGTCAGAGGAAACATTTGAACGGTGACCCTCGATTCGAGACTTGATCAGTGTTTCCCAAGGTAACAAAGGGATACAAAACGATACACAAAGCGGCTTGTTTGTATCAGGCCGGCTGCCTAGCATGGAGTCACCTACTTCAATACACACAAGGAGTGATCAACATGCTCAGGCAATCCGCACTCAAGGTCATCCTGGCTTCGGCCTGCATTTTTGGCGTCGGGGAGTCCGTCGCGCAAGCGCCAGCCGCTGGCCAGCCCGATGGCAAGGGCCCGCG
>CAIPGJ010000467.1 GCA_903864555.1 uncultured Pseudomonadota bacterium
CCTGGCTGCGTCATCCAGTCCGATGAGGTCGAAGCGTTCGCTGCCATCCAGCCCCAGCGTCGCCGCCGTCACGCCCTCGGGCAACTGGCAGGGCAGCACGCCCATGCCGGCCAGGTTGGAGCGGTGGATGCGCTCGAAGGAGTGCGCGATCACGGCGCGCACGCCCAGCAGGCGCGTGCCCTTGGCGGCCCAGTCACGCGCGCTGCCGGTGCCGTACTCCTCGCCGGCAAACACGAAGGCCGGCACCTGCTGCGCGGCATAGCGCATCGCCGCAGCGTGGATGGACAGGCGCTCACCGTCCGGCTGGAATACCGTCACCGGTCCCTCGGAGCCGGGCGCCATGAGATTGCGCAGGCGCACATTGGCGAAGGTGCCGCGGATCATCACCTCGTGGTTCATGCGCCGCGCGCCGTAGCTGTTGTAGTCCACCTCGGCCACGCCGAGCGCGCGCAGGTACTCCCCGGCGTCGGATGAGGCCTTGATGTTGCCCACCGGGCTGATGTGGTCGGTGGTGATGGAATCCCCGAGGATGGCCAGGGCACGCGCGCCGCGGAATTCTCGCAGGCTGGATTCACCCAGCGCCGGGGTGGTGAAGTAGGGCGGCTTGCGGATGTAGCTGGAGGTGTCGCTCCACTGATAGGTGGCGCCGGCCGGCCGCTCGATGCGCTGCCACAGCGGCGCGGCATGGAAGTCCACCGCATAGGCCTTGCGATAGGTCTCCGGGTCCACCGCCTGCGCCATCGCTGCGGACAGCTCGGCATCGTCCGGCCACAGGTCACGCAGATACACCTCGCGTCCCTGCGCATCGCGGCCCAGCGGCTCGACGGTGAGGTCGATGCTCACCGTGCCGGCAATGGCGAAGGCCACTACCAGCGGCGGGCTCATCAGGTAGGCGGCCTTCACCTGCGGATGGATGCGCGCCTCGAAATTGCGATTGCCCGACAGCACCGCGCAGGCGACCGCGTCGCTGGCAGCGATGTCGGCTTCGAGGCCGGGATTGAGCGGGCCCGAGTTGCCCATGCAGGTGGCGCAGCCATAGCCTGCCAGGGCAAAGCCGAGCTGGTCCAGGTACGTCTGCAGGCCGGCGGATTCGAGGTAGCGGCTCACCACCAGCGAGCCGGGCGTGAGCGAGGTCTTCACCCAGGGCTGCGTCGCCAGGCCGCGCTCTACCGCCTTCTTCGCCAGCAGGCCGGCCGCCAGCATCACGCCCGGGTTGGAGGTGTTGGTGCAGGAGGTGATGGCAGCGATGACCACATCGCCATCGCGCACCGGGTCTGCCGGCTGGCGGGGCGCAGCGGGCATGGCGCTGCGGCCGTAACCGCCGGCGGCAGCCGGCTGCGCCAGCAGTTGTGCAAAGCTCTGCTTCAGCGCCGGCAGCGGCACGCGATCCTGCGGGCGCTTCGGTCCGGCGACGCAGGGTTCCACGGCGCCCAGGTCCAGTTGCAGCACCTGCGAGTAATCGAGGCTGCCTGGCGCAGGGCTGCCGAAGCAGCCCTGCGCGCGGAAGTAGGCCTCGGCCTCGCGGATGCGCGCCTGCGGGCGCCCCGTCTCGCGCAGGTAGCGCACGGTCTGCTCATCGAAGGGAAAGAAGGCCACCGTGGGCCCGTACTCCGGCGCCATGTTGGAGACCGTGGCACGGTCCGGCACGGCGAGGCTCGCCACACCCTCGCCGAAGAACTCGATGAACTTGCCCACCACCCGGGCCCCGCGCAGCATCTGCGTCACATGCAGTACCAGGTCGGTGGCGGTGACCCCAGGACGCAGCCGCCCGTTCATCTGCACGCCGATCACATCCGGTGTCAGAAAGCTCACCGGCTGGCCCAGCATGGCCGCCTCGGCCTCGATGCCACCCACCCCCCAGCCCACCACGCTCAGGCCGGCGATCATGCCGGTGTGCGAATCGGTGCCGACCAGGGTGTCCGGGTAACGCAGTTCGCCGTCCTCCAGCAGGCCGCGCGCCAGGTGCTCCAGGTTCACCTGGTGCAGGATGCCGAAGCCGGGCGGAATCACGCTGATGCCCTCGAAGGCCTGCATCGCCCACTTGGCAAAGCGGAAGCGTTCCTCATTGCGCGAGAACTCCAGCGCCAGGTTCTTCTCCATGGCATCCGGTGTGCCGTGGTGGTCCACGTTGATGGAGTGGTCGATCACCATGTCCACCGGCACCTGCGGCGTCACGCGCGCGGCGGGCAGGCCGGCGATGGCGGCGGCATCACGCATGGCGGCCAGGTCCCCCAGCAGCGGCACCCCGGCCACGTCCTGCAGCACGATGCGGCCGACGATGAAGGGGATTTCGCTTTCGCGCGGCGCATTGGGTGACCACTGCGCCAGGTCCAGCACGTGCGCTTCGGTGACACGCTGGCCATCGCAATTGCGCAGCAGCGATTCGAGCACGATGCGCAGCGCCACCGGCAGGCGCCGGATGCGGCTGGCCGCACCGAGACGCGCACTGAGGCGCGCATCCAGTGCGGGCAGGGAATAGTGCGTGCCGCCTGCAGTCAGGGGCAGCAGGCAGTCAGCGGCAAAGGGGTTGGCGGTGTTGGCGGGCGTCATGGTTTTTTTCTCCAGTGCGTGATGCCGAGACCGGATTCTTTCATGATGCGGGCTGCAGGCACCATGTCTTTCTGGGTGTGCTTCACCGGTCTGCGGGGAAGCAGGCGCTGCAAGGCGGTGAACCGATTTTCGGGGATGGCATTGGCAGCCAGCCTGGCAGGCCCGGTGGTGTAAACCCCCTTGTCAAAGGGGGCCGACTGGCCGCAGGCCAGCGGGGGGATTTTGGCCAGCCAGGCGGGTCTCATGGCTTTTTGCCGATAGGGCATGGACCCTGCGCACGGCGCTTGCCTTGTTGTGGATTAATTATGATCAATTCAGAGAGATAGACATCGTCTAAATTACGTTGATGAGCATAATATAATCAGTCGCTTGCTGAAAGAATGAGCCGGAACGGGTCGCGCTTCCGAGCCTATCCTTCTGGTCGCTGATCGAGGCGAAGCGCGGGCTGCCTGATCATCGGCACGCTGGCGCCGGGTGGGTGGCCACATCGCCCGCGCGCTTCCGCAAGCCTGCCGGCGCCGCGGTATGCTTGTCGCCGAAAACAGAATCCCCAGGAGGACTCGCCATGCATTGCCGTCTCACTGCGCCGACACGCAGCCCAGCCCCCACGCGCAGCACAGCCTTGCGTGCCGCGCTGTCAGTCACGCTGTCAGCCACCCTTGGCCTGCCCGCAGCCACCGCCTTCGCCCAGGGCGCCGCCGCCTTTCCGGCAAAACCGGTGACGCTGGTCATTCCCTTCGCCCCCGGCGGCCCGGTGGACATCGAGGCGCGCCGCCATGCCGCGCGCCTCACCGACATCCTCGGCCAGTCGGTGCTGCTCGACTACAAGCCCGGCGCCGGCGAGACCATCGGCAGCCATTACGTGGCGAAATCGGCGCCGGATGGTTACACCCTGCTGGTGGGCTCGGCCAGTTTCACCATCAATCCCCATCTCTATGCCAGCCTGCCCTATGACGTGATGAAGGACTTCGCGCCCGTCTCGCTGGTGAGCCAGCGCGGCTCCATGTTGCTGGTGCATCCATCCTTTCCGGCGAACAACCTGCAGGAACTGATTGCCTATGCGCGCAACAATCCGGGCAAGCTCAACTGGGGCACCACCGGTCCGGGATCGATCAGCCACCTCTCGGGTGCGTGGCTGCTCAATGCTGCCGGCGTGAAGGCCACGCTGATCCATTACAAGGGCGCCGGTCCGGCGCAGATCGACCTGGTGGCCGGACGCACCGACGTGGGCTCGCTCACCGTGCTGGCCTCGCAGGCCCTGGTGAAGGCCGGCAAGTCCAGGGTGCTGGCCGCCATGAGCGCACAGCGCTCCAAGGTTTTCCCTGATGTCGCCACGGTGGAGGAGCAGGGGCTCAACGCTTATGCCGCCGCCAGCTGGTTCGGCATCCTGGCACCGGCGGCCACCCCGGTCGCCACCGTCAACCGCCTGAGCGAGGGTTTTGCCCGCACCGTCAAGTCGCCCGATGTCGCCGGTCCGCTGGAGGCCGAAGGCATCACCCTGGTCGGCAGCACGCCGGCGCAGTTCCGCCAGATGCTGGTGACGGAACTTGATCGCTGGGGCAAGGTCGTCAAGGAGAACGGCATCAAGCTCGAGCAGTGATCGCATACCGAAGCAAAACCTGGAAAGGAGCAAGCATGCAACGCAGACATTTCCTGAACCTGATGGGCGCGGCCGGTGCCGCCGGA
>CAIPGJ010000468.1 GCA_903864555.1 uncultured Pseudomonadota bacterium
CAGCTCGGCGCTTTCGCCGGAATTGGACAGCGCGATGAAAATGTCCTCGTGAGTCACCATGCCGATGTCGCCGTGGCTGGCTTCAGCCGGATGCATGAAAAAGGCCGGGGTGCCGGTGCTCGCCAGGGTCGAGGCGATCTTGCGTCCGACGTGTCCGGATTTGCCGATGCCGGACACGACCACGCGTCCGCGGGATTCCAGGATGAGTGACACCGCCCGAAGGAAGTCCTCGCCCAACCGGGGCGCCAGTGCCGCCACTGCATCGGATTCGATGCGCAGCACCTGGCGCGCCAATGCCAGTACGGTCTCGGGAACGCTGCGCGAAGGAGAGGGTGGGATTGCAGCCATGGATGAGGGTTCAGGGCAGGCCGGCGGCGGAAAAGTCAGCGCGAAAGGCCTTGGTTCATGTGAAAATGAGTATACCAGACGCTTCCCCCGTAATCGGCTGATTTCCCCACATGATTCAACGAGTTCTAGACCCCGCAGGGGACATCGCCGGAGATGGATAGTTCGCTCGAAGTCGTCCTTGTCCTGCTGGCCAGCGCCGTGGCGGCCGTGGCGCTGTTTCGCTACTTTCATTTGCCGCCGCTGCTGGGCTATCTGCTGGTGGGCCTGGTCATCGGTCCCCATGCCATGGGCTGGATTCCGGATTCCGAGGGCGTACGACACCTGGCCGAATTCGGCGTGGTGTTCCTGATGTTTTCCATCGGCCTGGAGTTCAGCCTGCCCAAGCTGTATCGCATGCGCGAAGTGGTTTTCGGGCTGGGCTTGCTGCAGGTTCTGCTCACCATGCTGCTGGTGGTCGGCGTGTGCCTGGCGCTCGGGCTGGGGTGGCGGACCGGTGTGGCCCTGGGTGGCGCGCTTGCCATGTCCTCGACGGCCATTGTCATACGCATACTCGCGGAGCGCGTGCAAATGGAGTCGCCCCACGGCAGGCAGATCGTCGGCGTGCTGCTGTTTCAGGATATCGCCGTTGTGCCGCTGCTCATCATCATTCCGGCGCTGGCCGGCGATGGCGAGGCACTGGCCATCGGCCTGGGCATGGCGATGGTGAAGGCGGCCGTTGTCCTCACCCTGTTGCTCGGCCTGGGCCCCAGGCTGCTGCGCACCTGGTTGCATGTGGTGGCACGCCGGCGATCGCATGAGTTGTTCATCCTCAACGTGCTGTTCATCACGCTGGGGCTGGCCTGGGTCACGGAACTGGCCGGCCTGTCCCTGGCGCTGGGCGCCTTCCTCGGCGGCATGCTGATTGCCGAAACCGAGTATCGCCATCAGGTCGAGGAGGACATCAAACCGTTCCGGGATGTGCTGCTCGGCCTGTTTTTCATCACCGTCGGCATGCAGCTGGAGTGGCGCGTGTTCGCCGACAGTATCGCGACGGTGCTGGGGCTGTTCCTTGCACTGCTGCTGCTCAAGTTTGCCGTGGTGGCGGGACTGGCGCGGCTGCTTGGCAGCACACCCGGCACTTCGCTGCGTGCCGCCTTTGCGCTGGCGCAGGCTGGCGAGTTCGGGCTGGTGCTGGTCACGCTTGCCGCGAGCTCTTCGGTGCTGGACAGGCAGCTTGAGCAGATCGTGATCCAGGCGATGCTGCTGTCGATGTTTGCCGCGCCCTTCTTCATCCACTACAGCGACCGCCTGGTGATGCGCCTGGCGAGTTCCGAATGGATGCTGCGTTCGCTCGAACTGCACCGCGTTGCCACCGAAAGCATGAGCACCGAGGGGCATGTGATCATCTGCGGCTTCGGGCGCACCGGCCAGCGACTGGCGCATTTGCTGGAAGAGGAAGGGATAGACTTCGTCGCCCTCGACCCGGACCCCGAACGGGTGCGTGGAGCATCGGAGGCCGGAGAGCGGGTGGTGTTTGCCGATGCCTCGCGGCGTGAGTCGTTGATTGCGGCCGGGGTGCGCCGGGCGAGCGCCATGGTCATTACGTTTGCCGACACGCCATCAGCAATGCGCATCCTCAGCCATGTGCACGGCCTCAACCCGGAATTGCCGGTGGTGGTGCGCACCATCGACGATGCCGACATGGACAAGTTGATGGCCGCGGGCGCCACCGAGGTCGTGCCGGAAACCTTCGAGTCCAGCCTGATGCTCGCCTCCCACGCACTGATTCTCCTGGGTGTGCCGTTCAAGCGCGTGGTGCGCCGCATACGTGATGTGCGCGAAAGTCGCTACAGCCTGATGCGCGGCTTCTTCCATGGGGGTACCGATGGCACGGAGGATCCCGAGGAGGCCCACGGCCAGCGCCTGCGCTCCCTGGCCATCTCCGGGAGCGACTTTGCCAGAGGGCGCACGCTCAAGCAGATCGATCTCGAGGCCATGGGTTCCAGGGTCAGCGCCATTCGGCGGGGGCGTGAGCGCATCACTTCACCGCCGGCCGACATGACGATAGAGGAGGGGGATGTGCTGGTGGTGCTGGGCACCCCTGCACAGCTGGATGCGACCGAACTGCGTCTGATCAAGGGGCGGTCATGAACCTGCCCCGTACTACTCCAGCCTCACAGCTGCGATTCCGCGGCGCAACGGTGGCTTCTGCTGGCCGATTTGAGTGGGGCAATGGCATTCTCGTCCACGCCGGAGGCCTCTTCAAGCAGCCGGCTGATGAAATGGCAGTGCCTGGGAAAGCTGCGCAGCGCGAGCAGCAGCAGATTCCGGCTTTCCTCGGCCTTGCCGTCAAAGGCCAGGAAGATGGCATGCCGCGTAACGATGCTCGGCCCCGGGAACAGCCGGATGGCGCGTCCGCTTGATGCGAGTTTTGCCTTGAGGTCGTGGCGGTCGATCTGGGCTTTCTGCACTTTCCAGTAATCGGCTGTCGGGGCCAGCAGGCTCTCTCCCAGTGCGGCCATGGTGGCTGCATCTTCTGTCGCCTGCTGGGCACTGGCCAGCGTGAGGGTGGTCCCGGTGATGCGTGTGCTGTCGAGCCGGGCATAGTCGCGCAATGTCAGCAGCAGTGCCGAGGCCAGGATGAGGCTGATCATGATCATGCCCCCATTCATGCCCATTGGGGATGTCGATCGCCTTTGTCCTGGAGCCGAGAGCACTCCCATGAGCAGTGCGGTCAAGCCCAGGAAGTGGGCGAACCACAGGGGAAATTCCAGCATGGAGTGCCCGAACTGCACGCCGATGCAGGCAATCGCCCACCATGTGACCGTTGAAGGTCTGAGTCGATGGGTTCGCAGGGCGCCCAGGAACCAGGTGCCGGCAAAGGCGGCGATCAGCAGGAAACCGGTGATCCCGGTCTCCGCCAGCAGATGCAGTGCCAGATTGTGCGGGGAGGTCCAGATGCTTCCTTGTGCGTTGAACGAGGGGTCCAGGCCGCTTCTGAAGGCGGCGCCAGGAAATTCTCCGATGCCCACGCCGAACCAGGGCGCCCCGAGGAAAATGGTCACGGCCACTTTCCAGATGCCGATCCGCGGATCGGGGCCGGGCGGCTGGGTTTGCAGCAACCTTGCTACGCCGCTTTCCACGCTTTCTCCGGTCCAGAAGAGCGTGTTGAACCCCGAGGCCAGTGCAAGGGTGCCCGCCATCAGCACTGCGCAGATGAGTGCCGTTCTACGCAGTTGCCTTGTCTCGGGCGTGTTCAGGGGAAGTACCAAGGCGAGCAGGGCCGGCCAGAGGGCGTAGACCATGGCTATGCGCGAGCCGGCAAGTTCAGCCGCATAGGCCAGCACGATGACGCACGCATAGGCAAAAGCGGGTCGGAGTGCGCGTCTTGGTCCAAAAGAGTGGCGGGAGCGGGTGAGGGAGCACCGCAGGGTTGCTGAATGACGGTTGTGGTGAAGGGTGCGCCAGATGGTGTTGAGGGGGGTGGGTTGACCAACGTGGGCGCGTCGGGACGTGAACCATCGGGATGTGTGGACGGTGCTGTAGTGGCCGCCGCAGGGCAGTGGTAGACCTCGGCGGCGATGTGGTGCTTTTCGCGCCAATGTCTAAACGAGTCGCTGCATGGGACCGGTTTGTATAGTGGTCGACGATTGGGATGAGTGGAATGAGTCATGGG
>CAIPGJ010000469.1 GCA_903864555.1 uncultured Pseudomonadota bacterium
GTGACCGGCTTGGAAGGATAGGTCGACGTGCCTTGTGCGAGGGCCAGCAGCGGCGCTGCAGCCAGCCCGGCGGCCAGTGTGATTCGAGACACCTTCATGGAATCCTCCTTATTGAATGATCGAATTATTTTTCTTCAGTAGTCTCTGCCTATACCTCAGACCGCAGCCTGCGCTTCCTTGATCGACACGCGCCAGTGGATGCGGTCCTCTTCCGGCGGATAGTCGCCAGCGGCCTTGTGGTAGGAGCAGCGGTTGTCCCAAATGACGATGTCGCCCTTTTGCCACTTGTGGGTGTACTGGGTGCCCTTCGGGATCATGTAGGCGGCCAGTTCATCGATGAGTTCGTTGCTCTCGACCGGGTCCATGCCATCGATGTGGGATATTTTCACGGCATCGAAATACAGCACCGGACGGCCGGTCTCGCGGTGCCGTCCGATCAGCGAATGCCGCACCGGCTGGCGCGCACCGAAGTCTTCCTTGGTCAGCAGGGTGTTGTATTCCTTGCGGCGCCCGCCGTAGATGTAGACGCCATAACGGCCCTCGATGCGCTTGCGCAGCGCCTCGGGCAGTGAATCGTGCGCGGTGTACATGCTGGCGAAATAGGTGTCACCGCCGTGGCTGGGAATGGCCAGGGCATAAAGCTGGGTCGCCTTGAAGGGCTCTTCATCGTAGTTACCGTCGGTGTGGAAGCCGCTGGCGCCACGACGATAGATCTTGTTGTTCAATTGCCCGTCGGGGCCGAACTTGTTGACCCCGAGCAGCGTGATCTCCTGATGGTCAGGATGGCGGGTGCTCTTCGAGGGATGCTCGGCCAGTCGGCCGAAGCGGCGGCTGTAGGAGAGAAAGTCCTGTGTCGTGAGCGACTGGCCGCGCACGGCGATGACGTTGTGGTCGAGCCATGCCTGATAGATCCTGCGGAACGCCGCCTCGTCCATCGTCCTCACATCGACATCGGTGATCTCGGCACCGATGCCATCACCCAGACAGCGTATCTCCATCACTTCCCCCGTTTCATGCCGACTGGTGCCGGCGGAGCCATTGCAGCCATGCCCCCTGCCCGCACCTGATTATTGTTCGACCTTGATGTTGGCCGTCTTGATGATCTTTTCGTAATTGGCCATGTCCGCCTTCATCACGGCACCGAACTCCTCCGATGACGCAGCAAACGGAACGGCACCCTGGTTGAGAATGCTGTCCCTGACATCGGGCATGGCCAGGATGCGGGCGATCTCGGCGGCATAGCGGTCGGTCATGGGCTTGCCCAATCCCGCCGGTGCCAGTATCCCCTGCCAGAACGCACCGTTGAAGCCAGCCACCCCACCTTCAGCGAAGGTCGGCACCTGCGGCATGGTCGGCGCACGGTTTGCCCCCGAGATGGCGATGCCACGCAACTTTCCGGAAGTGACATGCGGTGAGAGGTTGATGGGATTGGAAAACATCAGATCCACCTGACCGCCCAGCACATCGGTCATGGCCGGGCCGCCGCCCTTGTAGGAGATGTTTTGCATGCGGATGCCGACCATGCTGCTGAACAGCTCTGCCGCCAGGTGGGGCGGGCTGCCGGTGCTCGAGGTGGCGTAGTTGAGGCGTCCCGGTTTGGATTTCGCCAGTGCAATCAGGTCTTTCAGATTGTTCACGGGCAGGCCGGGATAGGCGGCCACGATGGTCTCCACCTTGTTCATCGGCGCGATGGGGGTGAAGTCCCTGATCGGGTCATAGCGCACCGGTTGCAGCAGCGGCGCGATGATGTGGGTGCTGGTGACCAGCATGATGGTGTAGCCATCGGGCGCGGCACGTGCTACCGCATCGGCACCGATGGTGGTATTGCCTCCGGGCTGGTTGATCACCAGCACCTGCTGACCCCAGCTTTCCACCAGCTTCTGACTGAGTATGCGTGCCGACACGGAGGTGGCGCCGCCCGGTGCATAGGGCAGCACGAAGCGGATGGGCTTGGCGGGGAAACCCTGCAGGTCGGCAGCCATGGCCATGGATGGCAGCACGGCAAGGCAGAGCCCTGAAACCAGTCTGGCCAGTGCGCCGGATGCAGGCATGAGATGCCCGTTCAGCGCCAGCCCGCACGATGTCGACATGACTGCCACTCCCCTGATTTTGGAGCGGAGATTCTACAGTCCCCTGCAGTACCGTCCCGGGATGCGACCGCTACAGACCAAACCCCTTCCCCGCGCCCAGCAAGGTCGCCACCCCCAGAATCGCGAAGATCGCCGCGGCAATCGAATGCACCAGTTTCATCGGGATGCGCCCGGCCAGCCGGTCGCCCATGAACACCGCCGGCACGTCGGCGATGAGCATGCCCAGGGTGGTGCCGATCACCACCAGCACCGGTGTGGCGTAGTGCGCCGCCATGGCCACGGTGGCGATCTGGGTCTTGTCGCCCATCTCGGCGAGGAAGAAGGTGATGAGCGTGGCGCCGAAGACACCGAAGCGCTGCGCCACGTTCGCTTCCTCGTCCTCGATCTTGTCGGGGATCAGCGTCCAGGCCGCCATGGCGATGAAGGAGATGCCCAGCACCCAGCGCAGCAATTCGGGCGTGATGGTGGCCGTAATCCAGGCCCCGAGCGCACCGGCCAGGCCGTGGTTGACCAGCGTGGCCACCAGGATGCCCAGAATGATGGGCAGGGGCTTCTTGAAGCGCGCAGCGAGGATGAAGGCGAGCAACTGGGTCTTGTCGCCGATTTCGGCCAGGGCCACGACGCCGGTTGAAACGAACAATGATTCCATCAGGGACTCCAGGGCCGGAAGGATGACGATCGACTGCCACGCATCCCCGACCCTGCGGGTCTGTGGCAGACAAAGGTCTTGCCAGGCACGGAGCCGCTTGCACCATGGCCTTGCGGCCAAGCATGGTGATGCAAGCCTCTTTCTGCGAAGAGCGGCTACTCCCCAATCACCAAATCATCATAACAGATGGGTAAACTCAGCCTTGCCTGGCTGCACGAAGGCCACCCCGCGCGCACGGCCTGCATGCCACAATCGCCTCCGTTGAACCGATTTCCCTGCATTCCATGAAAGTTTCCGCCCCGTGATCCCGTTGTCGATGATCCCGCTAGCCCTGCCTTCCGTACTGCGTCGCTGCCTTTGCATCCTCGGCCTGCTCATCGCCCATGCGCTGCTCCCGGTGCAAGCCGCGCCGGCTGACATCGGCGTGGTGCTGCTGCATGGCAAGTGGGGCACGCCCAACCAGATGCAGGCGCTCAGCCGTGATCTCGAAGCCAGGGGATACCGGACCAGTACACCCGAGATGACCTGGTCGGGCAAGCGACTGTACGACCGGGATTACGCTGCGGCACTGAAGGAGATCGAAACCGCGGTCAGGGACTTGCGCGCCAGGGGCATCAAGCGAGTGGTGGTGGCCGGGCAGAGCCTCGGCGCCAATGGCGCCGCCGCCTACGCCGCCGCCGGGCTGGACCTGGATGGCCTGGTCCTCATGGCACCGGGTCACTTCCCCGAACGCGGCATGGGTGGCAAACCGCTGCAGGACAGCCTGGAGCGGGCTCGCGCCATGGTGGCCGCCGGCCAGGGCGAGGCGCCGGGAACTTTCCTCGATTTCAACCAGGGCAGACAAAGGCAATTGAGCCTGAAGGCAGCGGTGTATGTCTCCTTCTTCGAGCCGGAAGGCCTGGGCGCCATGACCCGCAACGTCCCCCGCTTCGTCAAACCCCTGCCGCTGCTGCTTGCCATCGGCACGCAGGATGTTTTCCATCCCTATTCCAAGGCCATGTTCGATTCGGCACCGGCGCATCCGCTCAGCCACTATGCCTCGCTGGAGGCTGACCACCTGGGACTGCCCAACCTGGTATCTGCGGAAATGCTGAAGTGGCTGGATCGGATCGACAGCCAAGCGGCGCGGCCCTGATACCGGGTCTGCCGCCGGCCCGGTCAGAATTGGGGCTGCGCCCGCGCGCCACGCCGCGCGATGGCAAACAGCAGCGCAGCCAGGACGAAACCGGCCACCGGCAGCCATTCCAGTAAAGCGCGCACCGAGGGCTCGCCATGCAGTTGCAGCGCCACGAGGCCGATGCGCAAGGCCGCCGCCAGTGCCAGCATGGAGAAAAGCCCACCCGAGGCCAGGCCTTCCCGCCCGCTGCGGCCCAGCGCCAGCGCCGCACCAAAGGCCGCCAACAAGACTGCCGCCCAGCCCGCCCCCGCGACAAACTGCGCTGTGGCATAAGCCCCCAACGTGCCCGACAGGCCGGCCGCCAGCACCGCCACACCGCCCACGGCCGCACCGGCCGTCAACACGCGATACTCGCCCCAGCGGGTGACCGCCAGACTGATCGGTAGCACACACAGGTTGAATCCCACCCAGAACACCGGCATCAGCCATTCCAGGTCGGCCGGTGTGGCATGGCGCAGATAGCCCGGCGCCGAGTTGAGCGAGAAATGCACCTGGAAGGCGATGCCGGCCAGCGCCATGGCGGCCAGGAATAGCGGCAGTCCCCCCAGGCGAGGCAGCGGGGGTGAAACCGTGGAGACCGTGGACACATGGGCCTGCCCCTGCCCGGCCAGGTGCCGCTCCGCCCACACCAGCCCCCAGGCCGCCACCGCCACCGCAATCGCGGCCAGTGCGAATGGCAAGCGGGCATCCACGCCGCGCAAGGCCACGGTGAGATAAGGCGACAGCGCGCCGGCCAGTCCCAGGCCGAACAGCCACAGCGAGGCGATGGCCGGCGTGTCGGACACCTTCGCATACTTGCCGATCAGCATCAGCGGCGGCGCGCGCAGCGCCGAGGACGTGAGGGTCCACACCAGCGTCACCGCCAGGAACACCACCGGATTGCCGCCCGGCGCCACCAGCGGCAGGGCGAGAAAGGCCAATGCAGAGACCAAACTTATCAATGCCATCTGCAGGCCCAGCCGCCCCATCACCTTCGACACGGCATCGGCACGCGCGCCCATCCACCAGTCGGCCACCAGGAACACCAGCTGGTCGGCCAGCAGTATCCACACGATGGCCGATCGGGGCAGACCCGATGCCACCGCCAGTTGCGGCAGGAAGATCACATACACCGTCCAGGACAGCGTGAAGAACAACTGCAGCAGCGCAAAGTAGAGGCCGGTACGGAACATATCCATCCTCAAACGGGAAAGAAAAGGCGGGCGAGGCAGTGTAGCGCCTTGGCGTCCCGGCATGCCCCGAATGCCAGGAAACGTCCATCGCGCAGGTTACACTTGCCCCTTCCCCGGCTCGACCCCGATGTCACCTCAGGAAAATGTCAGGACCCACGCCATGCTCATGATTGTGATTGGCATCATCACCATCGCCCTGGTCGCCTTGCTCGCCACCGCTGCGATGCGCCCGGACCATTTCCGCATCGAGCGCAGCACGCGCGTGGCGGCAGCACCGGGCCAGGCCTACGCGCTGATCAATGATTTCCGCCACTGGCCGCAATGGTCACCGTGGGAGAACAAGGACCCGGCCATGAAGAAGACGCTGAGCGGCGCTGCCGCTGGTCGTGGCGCCATCTACGAATGGGAAGGCAACAACCAGGTCGGCAAAGGTCGCATGGAGATCAGCGACAGCGCCCCCGATGCGCGCGTGCTGATCAAACTGGATTTCTACAAGCCCTTCGAGGCACACAACACCACTGAGTTCA
>CAIPGJ010000470.1 GCA_903864555.1 uncultured Pseudomonadota bacterium
CGGACAGGAGTGACTGAAACGCCACACCAGATCAGGATCTACGGGCGATTGCCGGCAAGATAACTGCGGCTGACGGGTGAGCTCAGGGCTGCGTCATGATGGAACATCAGTAGGCTCCCTTGCCGCCGATGACAGCCGGCAGCGTTTTCGCCAGCAGTTCGATGTCAACTGCCAGGCTCTGCTTTTCGATGTAGTCCACATCCAGCTCCACCTGGCGCGGGAACGGAATTTCCGAGCGTCCCTGAACCTGCCAGTAGCAGGTCAGCCCGGGGGTTGTCTCGAGGCGCCGCCGGTCCAGAAGGCTGTACCGTGCCACCTCGCGCACCAGCGGCGGGCGTGGGCCGACCAGGGACATTTCGCCCTTGAGGACGCACCACAACTGCGGCATCTCGTCGATGCTCGCCCGGCGGATGATGCGGCCGATCCAGGTGATTCTCGGATCGCGCTTCATCTTGAACGTGACACCCTTGCCGTGCTGGTTCTGAGCATCCAGCTGCGCCTGCAGGGCTTCGGCGTTGAGCACCATGGAACGGAATTTGGGGAATCGGAAGGTCTTGCCGAACTTTCCGACACGATCCTGCCAGAACAAAACCGGCCCACCGTCGGTCAGCTTGATCAGCGCCATGATCAGCACAAAGAATGGGGACAGCGAGAGCAACATCAGCAAGGAAATCGAAATATCCATGCCGCGCTTTGCGGCGGACTGCAGGACGGGAATCGCTTTCCAGCTCCGGAAAAGGAATGTACGCCGGAGGGAATGCAGGACGCCGTTCCGGAGGGTGATCTCCAGGGACTCGGCCGTGTTCACGATGCTGTTTCTCATGGTTTGCCTGTATCGGTAGCTGTTGTCATCACGGAGCGGATTACAACAGGCGGCCGGCAGGCAATAGTGTCAGGACTGTGAAATTGTCCAAAACTGTTGGCAAGCTTGCGGCAAGCTTTGTCGCATCCGGGACTGCCGCGGTCCAGGATCAAAGATCACGGCATCCCGGTTAATCATTTGACGGTGAGTCGGTGGGCGACCCGAACGGCTCGCTGAGGGAATTTCATGTGCGAGCGTGAACCTGAACCCGGTCCAGCCAGAACGGCTCCTACTCGTAGCGCAAAGCCTCCATGGGCAGCAGCCGCGAGGCCTTGCGCGCCGGATAAAAGCCGAAGGAGATGCCGATGGCCGCGGCAAACCCCACCGACAGCAAAATGGACTCTGGCTGCATTTCGGTGCGCCAGCCAGCCAGCTCGCCGATGGCCAGCGAGCCACCCACGCCAAGCAGGATGCCCAGCACGCCGCCCAGCAGCGACAAAGTCACCGCCTCCACCAGGAACTGCTTGAGGATGTCCATGCGCCGCGCGCCCACCGCCATGCGCAGGCCGATCTCGCGGGTGCGTTCGGTCACCGACACCAGCATGATGTTCATGATGCCGATGCCCCCCACCAGCAGCGACACCGAGGCCACCGCGGCCAGCAGATAGGTCAGCACCCGGGAGGACTCCTCGCGGGCCTGCAGGATCTCGGTGAGGTTGCGTATGGAGAAATCGTCCTCCTGGCCGGGCTGGCGGCGATGGCGCTGGCGCAAGAGCTCGGCGATCTTCGCCTCGGCCTCCTTCATGTCCATGCCCTCGCGGGTCTTCACCGAAATCTGGTGGACACGGTTCTGGCGCCCCTGGGGATTGCCGAAGAGGCGGTTGCGCGCGGTGGTGATGGGCACCATGACCACATCGTCCTGGTCCTGTCCGCCCATGGTCTGGCCCTTGCTCTCGAGCAGGCCGACGATGGTGAAAGGCACGTTGCGTATGCGCACCATCTGGTCCACCGGATCGGCGCCCTCGCCGAACAGCTGCCTGGCGGTGCTCTGGCCGATGATGGCCACCTTGGCCGAGCGCGCCACGTCCTGCGCTTCGAACATGCGCCCGGAGGCGATGCTCCACTCGCGCGCCTCGAAGTACTCGGGCGTGATACCCATTATGGTGGCCGACCAGTTATTGGCGCCGGCGACGATCTGGTCCCCGCCGCGCAACGCGGGTGCCGCCACCTGCACCTCGGGGATCTCGCGCGCGATGGCCGCGGCATCATCCTCGGTGAGCGTCTGCGCGCCCCCGGTGCCGATGCGCGCGCCACCCGCGGTCACCGAGCCTGGAATGCTGATCATGAGATTGGAGCCTAGGGCCTTGAGCTGCTCCTCGACCCGCGCCTGCGCGCCACCGCCCACCGAGATCAGGGTGATGACTGCGCCCACGCCGATGATGATGCCCAGCATGGTGAGCATGGAGCGCAGCGCATTCACGCGCAGGGCGCGC
>CAIPGJ010000471.1 GCA_903864555.1 uncultured Pseudomonadota bacterium
AACCGACGTCCAGGCCGTACTGTCGTGGGTCACGGCCGTTGCCCCACCGAAAGACCTGCGCTGCCTGCGTCGGCGTGAGACTGCGCGGACGACCGGTCGCCCTTGTCGATCGCAACGGCGTGCTGCCCACACCGGGTCTGAGCGCGGTTTTAATCCCTTTGTAAATCGTCGTGCGATTGAGGCCGTACGCCTCGATCACCTGCGAAACCGACTCGCCTTCACGCACCCGCTCGACAGCCATCAAGCTGATGGCTTCCAGCGTTTTTCGATCCAAAGTTCTACCGTCTCGTTTCATACACAACAAGACAGCAGTTTGCTTCGAATTTTCCACATTTGTCGTCTTATTGATCGACTAGAGAGCCTTTACAAGGCACTTTCAGGCGACCGCAGTCCTGACTTCGACACGATCCTCAAGGTAATCGGCGCGCTGGGTTTGAAATTGCCTGCCGGAGCCGGTCCCCGCTGAGCGAGATATCCCGCCCGTTGCTGCTGCGGACGGGACGCCAGGGCAGTGCCAATGCAATGATTGTATTGGCTCACGGCACAACTACACGTTGGCGCTCCGAATTACCCACAAAAGCAGACACCCCACCCGGCAGTTGACTCCCGAAGCCCTCCCCCTCAACCCGGATCCATCTTCTCGATCCGCGCCGCCTTCACCACGCCCGCCCACTTGGCCACTTCCCGGCGGATCTCGCTGGCGAACTGCTCCGGGGTGCTGGAGACGGCCTGCAGGCCGTTGACGGCGAAGAGATCCTTCAGGTCCTGGGTGTTGATGATCTTCACCAGGGTGGCATTGAGCAGGTTGATGATCTCGCGCGGCGTGGCCGCGGGCGCAATGATGCCGTTCTGCGAGGCCACTTCGTAGCCGGGCACGCCGCTTTCAGCAAAGGTGGCCACATCCGGGATGACCGGCGAGCGCGAGAGACTCGCCACGCCCACCAGCTTCACCTTGCCCGCCTTGATGAGCGGCAGCGTGGGCGCCACGGATACCAGCGCAATGTCCAGGTGCCCGCCCATGAGGTCGGTCAGCGCCTGGGCGGCGCCCTTGTAAGGCACATGCGTCAGCTGGATGCCGGCCATGGACTGCAGCAGTTCGGCCCCCAGGTGCAGCGATCCGCCCGTGCCGGAGGAGCCATAGGTGAGCTTGCCCGGGCTAGCCTTGGCCAGGGCTACGAACTCGCGCGCATTACTGCCCGGAAACTTCGGCCCCACGACGTAGACGATGTCCCCCTGTGACACCAGGCTGATGGGCGCAAAGTCCTTCAGCACGTCAAAGGGCACCTTGTTGTAGACGCTGGGGTGCAGGGTGATGGAGGACGAGGTGATCATCAGCGTATAGCCATCGGGGCCGGATTTGGCCACGTGCTCGGCGCCGATGATGCCCCCTGCTCCGGCGATGTTCTCGACGATGAACTGCTGGCCGAAGACCTTGCTCAGGCGCTGGGCCACCGCCCGCGCTGGTATGTCGATGGGCCCGCCTGCGGCAAAGGCATTGACGATGCGCACGGGCTTGGCAGGCCAGGCGGGCGCCTGGGCCGAGGCCGCACCAGCGCACAGGGCGAGCGCGGCCAGCAGGCCTCTGGTGACGACGGCATGGACGGACCCTTTGGTGGCTTCTGGCGGCTTCATGGTGACTCCCTCATTGGATGCAAACAGGTGTGACTGCAGGCTGGTCGATGACTGCTTGGCGACTGATTGACCCTGGGACCTTGGGCACCCGGCATCCCCGGCCGGGGCAGACGAAGGGCAACCAAGCCCTACTCCGCTTTCACGCTCTATTCTTTCAGTATCTTCGCGAAGCCTGCGCTCTCATTGCGCACGAAGGTGGCGAATTCCGCGGGCCTGGAGCCCACCGGGTCGATGCCGGTGGCCAGCAGGCGCTCGCTGATGTCGGCATTGCCCACGGCCCGCGCCAGCACGTTGTTGAGCTTGTCCAGGATGGGCTGGGGCGTGCCCTCGTTCACCGGGATGCCGTACCCGCCGAGGAATTCGAATCCGGCCACGGTGTCGAACACTGGTTGGTTGCCGCGCATGAGGCGTGTGGGCTTCTGCTAGGCCACCCCGAGGATGCGGACCTTGCCGGTGCGCGCCATGAGCGTGGCACCCAGCATGGTGACGGCGGTGAAATCTCCGAGCAGATATTGCTGGTGCAGCAGCGTGTCCAGCAGCGAGGTCAGGGACGACATGAACAGGGTGTGGCCGTCCGGCGCCGATTTGGCCAGCGCCTCCGAGGCGATCAGGCCGGTGGCCCTGGCGCGAAAATCAGTCACCACGGGCTGCCCCCAGGCTGCGGTCATGCGCGGCCCGATGCGGCGCAGGAAGACATCTCCCGGGCCTTCGGGTGAATTGGGGATGATCATGGTGATGGGTTTGGCGGGATAGGCATCGGCCCCCTGCGCCATGACGAGGCCGGCATACCCTGCAGCGGCCAGTGTCCCAGCACCCCGATGGCACAGATGGCACCAACGACACCAGCCACCCTGTCAAACATGGCCTCTCGCCGGCCACAAACCGCTGGCTTGATCATCTGTCCTCCTTGTCCTGTGCCTGGTTCCGGGCCGGCCTGCGTGGTCAACGCAGGGCCCACTCCCGGTAGGGCATCGATGGATTTTTTTCAAGCATACCCGAATCAACCCGGGGAACCGGCGATGGCGCACCACCTCGGTGCCCGACGGAAAATCCGTCATCGAATTGTTGTACTCTTGCGCCCTTCGCAACACAGCACCAGCTCATCAAGGGGCCGTCGCCAGCCAGCCCGCACCGACCCACCACAAAGAGGAGAAAAACCTTGCAATACGAAAGCATGCTTGCCGAGACCGTCCGCTTCCCCGGAGACAAGGGAGACTACATTTCCGCCTATGTGGCCCGCCCCACCGGCCCCGGCCCCTTCCCCGGCGTGGTGCTGATCCATCACCTGCCGGGCTGGGACGAGTGGTACCGCGAAGCCACGCGCAAGTTCGCCCACCATGGTTACTTCGCCGTCAGCCACAACCTGTACGAGCGCGTGGGCGATGGCAGCCCGGATGATGTGGCCGCAAAAGTGCGCGCCCAGGGCGGCGTGCCCGATGCGCAGGTGGTGGCCGACACCGAAGGCGCGGTGCAGTGGCTGCGCGCGCAGCCGCAGTTCAACGGCAAGGTCGGCGTGATCGGCAGCTGCTCCGGCGGCAGGCACGCCTTCCTGTATGCCTGCCAGACCAAAAGCATCGATGCGCTGGTCGAATTGTGGGGCGGGCGCGTGGTGATGAAGCCCGATGAACTCAACCCCAAGCAGCCGGTGGCGCCCATCGACTACACCAAGGACCTGTCCTGCCCCATCCTGGGTCTCTTCGGCGCGGACGACAAGAACCCGCCCCCAGACCAGGTGGCGCTGCACGAGGCCGAGCTGAAGAAGCACGGCAAGGACTACGAGTTCCACATGTACGAAGGCGCAGGCCACGGCTTTTTCTATTACGACCGCCCCATGTACCGCCAGGAGCAGGCCGTGGACGGCTGGAAGAAGACGTTCGCCTTCTTCGAAAAGCACCTGAAAGCCTGAGCGCCCATGTGCACCTCCATTGTGGAAATTGCCCCAGTCGAAGGCCAGGGCCGCACCCCGCGGGGATGGATAGACCTGACCACGGCAGTGGTCTCTTTCGACCATCCCCACCACGCGCCATACGAGGAGGCGATCTGCATCGACTTCATCAACGCCAACCTGGATGCCGGCGCGCGCGTGGCGGTGGAAATCCCGCTGGAATCGGCGCGGGCCTTCGCGAGCGCACTCAACCGGGCGATTGCGGAAGCTGATGAATTGGCAATTGAGTGTGCAGCCTTGCCACCGGCAGAGAAGACGTTGAAGGTGGCAGTGGGCTGAGTTTCGCCCTCCTGCATCACCTGAAATGCGGCGCATCCCCGGACCGGGGATGCGCCTTTTTTATGCGGCTTCAGGGATGCCGGGAAACGAGAGCGCAGCAGGGCTGCGGGTGCAAACCCCCTTTCAAAGGGAGGTAACGTGCCGCCTCACCCCCCTCACTCACGAATCACCCCCGCTCGTACGCCCTGCGCACCTCCTCTTCGGTGCACTTGAACTCGGTGCCGGCGCGTTCCTTCTGCAATTCCATGGGGGTGCGCGAGTCGAGCTTGCCCCAGCCGCGCTCCATGGCCGTGGTCATGTCGGCGTAGGCGTCCTCGGCGATCTTCATGGGCACGCCCAGCTCCTTGGCCATCTCCAGGGCCAGGGTCATGTCCTTGTAGGCCAGTTCCAGCGCAAAGGCGGGCGGGTCGTATTTCTGGGTGAGGAATTGCTCGCCCAGGCCGTCGAAGGTGCGGCGGCGACCGGTGGCGCCCTGGCGGATGGCGTGCCAGAGCTGCAGCGGCTCCACACCGGCCTTCACGCCCAGGGTGAAGATCTCGGCGATGGCCATGCGGATGGAGAAGCTGGCGCAGTTGTGGGCCAGCTTGGCGGCGATGCCGGCGCCGATGGGGCCGATCCACATGCTCTGGTCGCCGATGGCGAGCAGCAGTTTTTCGTACTGATCGAACACCGCCTTGTCACCGCCGACATAGATGGCGAGCTTGCCGGACTTGGCGCCCGAGGGGCCGCCGCTCACCGGCGCATCGAGCAAGTGGATGCCCTTGGCCGTGAACTGTTCGGCCACGCGCTTCACCGTGGACTGAGAATTGGTGGTGAGGTCAAACCAGGCGGCGCCTTTGCGCATGGCGCCCAGCAGCCCCTTCTCGCCCAGGCCCACCGCTTCCATGTCGGCGGGCTTGGGCAGCGAGGTGAACACCACGTCGGCATCGCGCGCCGCCTCGGCCGGCGAGTCGGCCCACTTCGCGCCATTGGCGATGTGTGAAGCGGCTGCTTCGCGGCGCAGGTCGTGCACGATGAAATCACAACCGGTTTTCTGCGCGTTGGCGGCCATGCCAGCGCCCATGGTACCGATGCCGATGAATGCAACTTTCATGTGCTTTCTCCTCCTGGTTGTAAAGATGATGAATCCGTTTTCGGCGCATCGAAGAATGCCTGCACCACCTCGATGTGGCGCGTGATGCGCATGGGTGGCAGGCTGGCGATGATGCGCTTGCCATAGGATTTGCTGGTGATGCGCGGGTCGCAAATCATCAGCACGCCGCGGTCGGTCTCGTCGCGGATCAGCCGGCCGGCGCCCTGCTTGAGCGCGATCGCCGCCTGTGGCAACTGGTACTCCATGAAGGCATTGCGCCCGGCCTTGTTGATGCGCTCCAGGCGCGCCTCCAGCACCGGGTCGCCGGGCGGGGCAAAGGGCAGCTTGTCGATGACCACCAGCGAGAGCGCCTCGCCGCGCACGTCCACGCCCTCCCAGAAACTGCTGCTGGCCACCAGCACTGCATTGCCCAGGCGGCGAAAGCGCTCCAGCAGTTCGCTGCGCGAGCCCTCGCCCTGCACCAGCAGCGGAAAATCCAGCCCTTCCTGCTTCAACTTCTCCGCCAGCAACTCGTAGGCGTAGCGCATGGCGCGCAGCGTGGTGAACAGGATGAAGGCGCGCCCGCCACTGGCGCGCAGCGCCTGCAGCGCATTGGCCACCACCGCCTCGGTGTGCTCGCGGCTGTTCGGGTCGGGCAGCAGGCGCGGCAGGTAGAGCAGGCCGTGGTTGGCGTAATCGAAGGGGCTGTCCCAGCAGGCGGTCTCCGCATCTTCCAGGCCCAGCTCGGCCAGGTAATGATTGAAATTGCCCGCCACCGCCAGCGTGGCCGACGTGAATATCCACGCCTGCGGCCGGCCCTGCAACTGGCGCTGGAAGATCGGGGCGATGTCCAGCGGTGTGGCATGCAGCTGCAGCGAGTTGCTGTAGGACTCGGCCCAGCGCACCAGGTCATCGCGCCCCTCATCGCGCCAGTTGCGCAGCGCCGCGAGCAGCTCGGCGGCGCGCCGCGCGCAGGCGGCGATGCCTTCGTCGCGCTCGGCCAGGGTTTCCAGCAATGCCCCCAGCGGCGCCAGTGCAGCCTCCAGCGCCGCGGTACAGCCGGCAAATACCGGCCGCTCGCGCAATTGTTTGGTGGTCATGCGGACGCCCTCGCGCGGCAGCGTGAGGCGCAAATCGCGGGTGGCCAGTTCCAGCTTTGCCGACTGCACGCCCAGATCGGCGACGTCCTTGGCCACGGTGGCCGCCGCGATGCGCACGTCGCGAGAGAGGTCGAGCAGTTGCGCGGTGGACACGCTCTCGCCGAAGAACAGCGTGGCGGTGTCGGGCAACTGGTGCGCCTCATCGAGGATCACGGCATTGCAGGCGGGCAGTAGCTCCGAGAGCCCTTCGTCGCGCAGCATCACGTCGGCGAAGAACAGATGGTGGTTCACCACCACCACGTCGGCGTTCATGGCGCGCTTGCGCGCGGCCATGACGAAGCACTTGTCGTGGTACGAGCACTGGCTGCCCAGGCAGTTCTCGCGCGTGGAGGTGGCAAGGCTCCAGGCCGATGCATCCTCGGGCACGTCGGGCAGCTCGCTACGGTCGCCGCTGTGGGTGATCTTGGCGAAGCGGACGATCTTCTGCAGGTGCACGACATTGTCGCGGTCGGTCAGGCGGCCATCGGCGGCATTGCGCTCCAGATGGTAGTGGCAGACATAGTTGGCGCGGCCCTTCAGCAAGGCCATGCTCACCGGGATGCCCAGGGCATCGCGCACACTGGGGAGGTCGCGGTGATAGAGCTGGTCCTGGAGCGTCTTGGTGCCGGTAGAGACGATGACCTTGGCGCCGGAGAGCAGCGCCGGCACCAGGTAGGCCATGGTTTTGCCCGTGCCGGTGCCCGCCTCGCACACCAGCATGCCGTTGTTGCGGATGGCCGCGGCGATGCGCGTGGCCATCTCCAGTTGTTGCGCGCGCGGACGGTATTCGGGGATGGTGTGGGCGAGCGGCCCGCTGGCCGAGAACACGCGCGCCAGTGCCGCATCCAGCGGATGCGGGCTCGGCTCTCCGTTTTGCGGCGCTCCGGCCGCTGGTTCAGGGGAGTTCGTCAACCTTGACCCAGAGGCTGCGCCGGTCGCTGCGCTCGGCAGCGCTGCTGGAGAGGATGCCCGAACCCGAGCGCAATTCACTCATGCTGCTGCCACCCAGTTCCATCCACTCGCCCAGGCGCCCGCTCACCGTGGTCTGGGCGCGCTGGATGTTCACCGTGCCGCCCGGCCCCGGCGTGTCGCGCTGCGGATTGATCTCCAGCGTGACGCGGTCACCGGCCAGGCGCGGTTGCACCTGAAAACCGGTGCCGACATCGCGGTAACTGGTGGTGTCCTGCACCAGCACGCCATTCACCGTGCGCGTCACCAGGCGCGAAGGCACCGGCACCGACTGCCCGACATTGATGGTGGCGATGCCGCCCTCGATCACCTGCACCGTCTGGCTGACGCGGTCCTGGGTGTTGCGCCGGTCATCCTGCAGGCGGCCGTCGATG
>CAIPGJ010000472.1 GCA_903864555.1 uncultured Pseudomonadota bacterium
CGTAGCGCACGCCGAGGCGCTCATCGAACTCACCATAGGCCGCAGGACTCACACGCATCACCGGCGCGGGATCGTGCGCCTGCATGAAGACTTCGAAGAGGATGAGGGCGAGCGCACAGGCCAGCCCCATCAATGCCAGCCACATCAGCAGCGCGGCGGGCGCGAACCCGGGCGCGTTCCAGGGCGCGTTCCCGGGCGCACGCAGGGGCTGGTCCTGGTCGACCTGCCCGCTCACTCAAACTTCATGCCGGCCTGTTTGCTCAGCCGGGCGTAGAGGTCGATCTCCCGGTGGATGAGGGCGGCGAACTCCTGCGGCGTGCCGGTCTGCAGCTCCAGCCCGCCCTTGTTGAGGATGTCCTTCATCTCGGGGGTGTTGATCAGCTTGTTGAGCGCGCCATTGAGCGAAGTGATGATGGCCTGCGGCGTGCCGGCCGGGGCCAACAGGCCGTACCAGACCGACAGGTCGTAGCCGCTGAGGCCGGATTCATCCAGCGTGGGCACATTGGGCAGCGAGGACACGCGCTTGATGCTGGCCACTGCCAGCGGGCGCACCTTGCCACCGGCAATCAGCGGCAGCGCCGAAGGCACGCTGGGATAGCTCACCTCGATCTGCGCAGCGGCGGTGGCCACCACCGCATCGGCGCCGCCCTTGTAAGGCACATGGGTCATGTCCACCCTGGCCATCAGCTTGAACAGTTCGCCGGCAAAATGCGCCGAGCCGCCCATGCCGGAGGAGCCGTAATTGAGCTGGCCCGGCCGCGAACGCGCCATCGCGATCAGTTCCTTCACGTCCTTCACCTGCATCGATGGATGCACCACCAGCACGGCGGGTGCATAGGTCATGAGCGAGATGGGCGCGAGGTCGCGCTCGATGTCATAGGGGAGCTTCAGGCGCAGCACCGCCTGGGCAATGCCCGGCGAGGACAGCTGCAGCAGGGTGTAGCCATCGGCTTCCGCCCCCTTGGCCACGCGCTCGATGGCGATGGAACTGCTGGCGCCGGGGCGGTTCTCGACGAGGAAGGGCTGGCCGTAGAAATCCGAGAGCTTCTGTGCCACCGGGCGCGCGGTGGTGTCGGCGCCGCCGCCGGCGGCATAGCCCACCACCAGGCGCACCGGCCGCGCCGGCCAGCTCTGTGCCTCCACAGTATTGGCGCCGGCCATCAGTACCGTCACTGCCAGAACCATTGCTGTCTGTGTCGTGGGGTTCATGTCTGTTTCCTCCGTGGTTTCCTGCCATGCGCTGAGCGGTGGCGGTGGTGGTGGGCGTGCGCGACTGCGCCCGCTGTCCACCCTTCTGCTGTCGTTAATGGTTGCTTGTTGCGGTTTATTGTTGC
Source organism: uncultured Pseudomonadota bacterium (assembly GCA_903864555.1). Next base: position 1,335 of record CAIPGJ010000472.1, read on the forward strand.
TGCTGTTGCTGTTGCTGTTGCTGCCTCACATGGCCCGAGATCAGCCTGAACACCTCACGCACGGTGGTTTGACGCTCGAAGTTGCGCAGCATCTGCAGCACCGGCGCGCTGTCCGCGGTGGTGCTGTACAGGCTGTAGAGGTCGCGGAACTTGCTGTCGAAGTCGGCATCGTCCATGGGCGCGTTGCAATGGCCCTTGGGGTAGCGCACTTCGGCGGTCTTCTCGCCGGCTGCGGTACGGATGGTGACGCGCGCGGCAGCGCTCTCGGGATAGCTGGCCGTGAAGGCCTTGTCTTCGCTCACCCGGACCTTGGCCATCAGCGCGGCGGTGTCGGTGCGCTCGAGCTGGTCATGGGTGAAGGAGGCCGAGGAAATGCCGCCGTCGAGCAGTGCCGTACTCACCACATAGGGCAGGCTGTGATCGGCGGTGTCATGGGTGCGCGGCTTCCAGCGCGTGGGGTCGTTGCCCATCACGTTGAAGGCATGGCTGTAGCCCTCGACGTGGATCGCCTGGATGTCTGCCACCTTCACCTGCGATCGCAGTTCCAGCGCCGCCCACACCGCGGACTGGCCGTGGTAACACACCGGGAAGCACTTCACGTGGGTGCGCTCGATGCGGCTGCCCTCCCCCGCCTGCGGCAGTTTCCAGTCGAATTGGCCAACGATGTCCCACAGGCCCCACTTGCCTTCGAAGATGGCGCCCGGGCCGGTGAAGCCCTCGCGCGCGAGCAGCGCGGCGAACACGCCGTTGCGCACGGCATTGGGGCCGGCGCAGCCTTTCCAGCCGGACAGTTCGCTGCCGGCGCGCGTCTGGTAGAGCGCCATGTTGGGCGTCACCGTCATCGACACGGCCTCGCCCAGTTGGGCACGATTGAGCCCGAGCAGCTTGCCGGCTGCGCACACCGTGCCCAGGGCGGCGTAGATGGGCTGGTCCCAGCCCTTGGTGTGGATGTCCACCGAGTCGCAGAAGCTGCAGTAGATGTCGTAGGCCAGCACCACGGCATTGATGATCTCGCGGCCGCCGGCGCCGGTGATCTCGGCCACGGCCAGCACGCCGGCGATCATGTCGCTGGGATGGCCGCGACTGCGGCTCATGTAGGTGTCGCTGAGATCGAGCACGCGGATCATCACGCCGTTGGCAAAGGCGGCATTTTCCGGGGACGACGCTTGCGCCACGCCAAGCACACTGGCGCCGGGGTTGGCGCTGGTGAGCGCGGCGATGCGGCGCGCCTGCACGCTCATGGGCTCGTGCCAGGCGCCGATGGCACTGGCGAAGGTGTCGATCAGGCGCTGCTTGCAGGCCTGCACAGCCTGCGGGGAAAGGCGCCCGTAGTCGCTGGCCAACACATAATCAACTACGCGTTCCGTCGTGGCATCCATGGCTTCCTCTGCGTTGCGTGCGGCCAGCCCGGGCTGGCGAAGACCCGAAGAATAGCAATATGGGGGCGGGGACGTCCGGCAGCGACAGCAGGTGTCGCAGGAACACTGGTGTAAACCCCCTTGTCAAAGGGGGCCGACTCGGCGAAGTCGAGCGGGGGGATTTTGGCCAACGAGCTCATGTCATTGCCGCTATCCTGACCTTGCCATGAATATGGAACATGGTTGTTGCCTTGCACGCAAGGTATTGCCGGAACAGATCCCGGACAGGAAGCGGCCAGTGTCTGTGTACTTTCATGGCATAGGTCAAGGCACGCAGCTCCGCCTGCCTGGTAAAAATCCCCCCGCTGGCCTGCGGCCAGTGGGCCCCCTTTGACAAGGGGGCTAACCCCGCAGCCTTGCTAGCCGAGCTTGCCGTGGCACTGCTTGAACTTGCGCCCTGAACCGCAGGGGCAGGGTTCGTTGCGGCCGATCTGGCCGATGTGGCGCTGGAAAGGCTGTGCGGTCGACTCCGGCGCCACGGCCTCGACGGCGGCGCCGTCGGCCTCGGGCAGGGTTCCGGTGAACTCGGCGTGGCGGAACTGCAGGTTTTCCACGGCGGCGGCCTGGAGACGCTCGGCCTCCTCGACTTCCTCGCGGCTGCGGATCTGCACCGCCAGCAGGTGGCGCGTGACTTCCAGCTTCACGCTGTCCAGCATGAGGCCGAACATCTCGAAGGCTTCGCGCTTGTATTCCTGCTTGGGATTCTTCTGCGCGTACCCGCGCAGGTGGATGCCCTGGCGGAGGTGGTCGAGCGCGCCCAGGTGTTCGCGCCAGTGGTGGTCCAGGGTGGTGAGCAGCACGTTGCGCTCGTACTGGGCCAGCACGTCGGCCGGCACTGCCGTCATGCGCGCGGCGTAGGACTCATTGGTCGCCTTGACGACGCGATCGAGCAGGACGACGTCATCGAGGTCGGGCTCGTCTATCTGCCACTGTGTCAGCGGCACCTGCAGTTGCAGTTCAGCGGCCAGTACCTTCTCCAGCCCGGGCACGTCCCACTGTTCCTCGACGCTTTCCTCGGGGATGTGGCCGCGGAAGAAATCGGTGACCACGCCCTCACGCAATGCGCGCACGCGCTCGGCCAGTTCCTCGCCCTGCAGGATGTGGTTGCGCAGGTCATAGATGTGCTGGCGCTGGTCGTTGGCGACGTTGTCGTATTCGAGCAGTTGCTTGCGGATGTCGAAGTTGTGCGCCTCGACCTTGCGCTGGGCGCTTTCGATGGAGCGGGTCACCAGCGGATGCTCGATGGCCTCGCCATCAGGCATCTTCAGGCGCGTCATGATGGCATTGACGCGCTCGCCGGCAAAGATGCGCAGCAACGGGTCTTCCAGCGACAGGTAGAAGCGCGAGGAGCCCGGGTCGCCCTGGCGTCCGCTGCGGCCGCGCAACTGGTTGTCGATGCGGCGCGACTCGTGGCGCTCGGTGCCGATGATGTGCAGGCCGCCGGCGGCCACCACCTGGTCGTGCAGTTGCTGCCACTCGGAGGACAGCTTCTCGGAACGAACGGCCTTCTCGGCGACGTCCATGTCGGTGAGCAGTTGCAGGCCCTCGATCTGCTTCTCGGCATTGCCGCCCAGCACGATGTCGGTGCCGCGGCCGGCCATGTTGGTGGCGATGGTAATCATCTTCGGGCGGCCCGCCTCGGCGATGATGCCGGCCTCGCGTTCGTGCTGCTTGGCGTTGAGCACCTGGTGCGGCAGCTTCGCCACCGTAAGCAGGCGCGACAGGTGTTCGGAGGCCTCGATGGAGGTGGTGCCCACCAGCACCGGCTGGGCGCGCTCGTAGCAGTCGCGGATGTCCTCGATGATGGCGGTGTGCTTCTCGTCCGCGGTACGGTAGACCAGGTCGAGCTTGTCGTCGCGCACCATGTTGTGGTGGGTCGGGATCACCACCGTCTCCAGGTTGTAGATCTCCTGGAACTCGTAGGCTTCGGTGTCGGCCGTGCCGGTCATGCCGGACAGCTTGTTGTACATGCGGAAGTAGTTCTGGAAGGTGATCGAGGCGAGGGTCTGGTTCTCGCTCTGGATGGGCACGTTCTCCTTCGCCTCGACGGCCTGGTGCAGGCCGTCGGACCAGCGCCGGCCGGGCATCAGGCGCCCGGTGAACTCGTCGACAATGATGACCTCGCCGTTCTGCACCACGTAATGGCGGTCGCGGAAGAACAGGTTCTGCGCGCGCAGGGCGGCATTCATGTGATGCATGAGGTTGATGAAGGCCGGCTCGTACAGGCTGCGCCCCTCGGGCAGCAGACCGGCGCGCGACAGCAGCGCCTCGGCGTTCTCGTGCCCCTCTTCGGAGAGCAGCACCGTGTGGCCCTTCTCGTCCACCCAGAAATCGCCCGGGCTGTCTTCTTCCTTTTCCTGGCGCTTGAGCAGCGGCGCCACTTCATTCATGCGGTAGTAAAGCTCGGTCTTGTCCTCGGACTGGCCGGAGATGATGAGCGGGGTGCGCGCCTCATCGATCAGGATGGAGTCCACTTCGTCAACGATGGCGAAGTTCAAACCACGCTGGTGGCGCTCGTTCACGGCCATGGCCATGTTGTCGCGCAGGTAGTCGAAGCCGAATTCGTTGTTGGTGCCGTAGACGATGTCGGAGGCGTAGTTGGCCTGCTTGTCGGCGTGTGGCATCTGCGACAGGATCACGCCCACCGACAGGCCGAGGAAACGATACAGCCGGCCCATCCACTCCGCGTCGCGGCTGGCGAGGTAGTCGTTCACCGTCACCACGTGCACGCCGCGCCCACCCAGGGCGTTCAGGTAGCAAGGCAGCGTCGCCACCAGCGTCTTGCCTTCGCCAGTGCGCATCTCGGCGATCTTGCCGTTGTGCAGCACCATGCCGCCGATCAGCTGCACGTCGAAGTGGCGCATCTTGAGCACGCGCCTGCCGGCTTCGCGCACCACGGCGAAGGCTTCGGGCAGCACCTCGTCCAGCGCCACCTTCTCAGCGGCGTTGAGCTGGTCGGCGGGAACGCCGTTCAGCTTGTCCTGGATGCGCTGGCGGAATTCAGCGGTCTTTCCCGCCAGTTGCTCGTCGGACAGCGCCTGGATGGTCGGCTCCAGGGCATTGATCTGGACCACGACGGCGGAATACTGCTTGAGCAGGCGTTGGTTGCGGCTGCCAAAAATGGCCTTCAGCGCACGGGAAATCATTGAATGGATGGATATTCCGGGGAAAAAACGATTTTAGCATGCCGCCCCTGCCTTGCCGCCCTGGTCGGCAGGTCGCTGACAGAGGGAAATCGCGAGGGGAAAGCCGGTGAAAGTGGGGGGGCGCGTGCGCCGTTCTGCAGCCCTGCGCGCCACGTGGAAAGCGCGGGCAGTCGATCAAGGTCAGCGGATGGATGCCTGCAGGAAGCGCGTGGGATTCTGCGCCATGCCCTTGTAGCGCACTTCGAAATGCAGGTGCGGTCCGGTGGTGCGGCCGGTAGTGCCCACTTCTGCAATCTTCACACCACGCTGGACCACGTCCCCCACCTTGACCAGCATGCGCGAGGCGTGGGCATAGCGGGTGGTGAAGTCGTTGCCATGGTCGATCTCGACCATGTTGCCGTACTGCGGATGGCGTTCCGCAGCGACGACAATGCCACCGGCGGCGGCCACGATGGGCGTGCCCACCGGGGCGATGAAGTCGACACCCTCGTGCATGGCCTGCATGCCGCTGATGGGATCGATGCGCCAGCCGAAGCTGGAGGCGCTCCAGCTGGTTTCTACCGGGGTGATGGTGGGCAGCAGCTTCTGCTTTACCGCCGCGTCGAACAGGCTGGCCTCCAGCACACCCAGCGCGTCGGTGCGGTTTTCCATGTGGCGACCGATCAATTCAAGCTGTTTTTCAAAGTCTTCCATGGACAAGGCCCTGGACTGCAGGCCAGCGGGGATGGGGCCGCCGCGGCCGGGCAATTCGCCGAAACGGAATTCGGAGGGCTTGATCCCGGCCAGCGTAGCCAAGCGCTCGCCCAGGGCGTCCAGGCGCACCAACTGCGCCTGCATCTGGCCGACCCGCACCGCCATGGCGTTGAGGTTCTCGCGCATGTAGCTCTCGGAGCGGCGCGCCTCATCATCCTTGGCCGATGCCAGGACCGAGTGCAAAAAGGGCAGCTTGAGATCGTTGGCGTAGCGCAGGCCAACATACAACAGCCCAGCCGACAGCATCAATGAAACCATTGCGAACACACAGCCGATTACGACCAATTGCGGTGTCGACAGGCTCTTCGCCCTGGCATTGGTCAAACGGCTTGAAACGACGATAATCTGCATATCGCCTCCCTGGTAACCGGCATGCAAGCGAAAATGGTCAGGACTTTTCTCGAAGCAGGCATACAGTCCCTGTTGCCCCAGGCACAGCGTCTGATCGATCTTCGACGCGTCCTGGCAGGAGTGCTGCCGCCGAACTTCCGGCGATCATGCACCATCGCCAACTATATGCAGGGAAAAGTCGTTATTTTCGCGGAGAACAGCGCGGTCGCGGCAAAGCTCAGATTGATGGAACCAGAACTGCGCGACCAGTTTGTCAAACGTGCAATTCAGGTTACCGGAATCACCATCAAGGTGCAACCCAAAGCCCCGGCTCCGGCACGGGAGAAACAAATCCACGGCAGTGCTTCGGCGGCCCGAAGTCTCATGGATTTAGCAGACCAACTACCTGATTCTAAATTAAAAACAGCCGTATACGCACTGGCAAGGCGGCATCAGGAATAAAAGTCAGTCAACGCCCACATCAGCCCTGCCAAAACGACTGAATGCGAACGGCGACATGCCAGAGAAAGGTCAAGGCAGCGCCCAACAGGCACAACTTCAGAAGCATCTGTACCTGGCGCCTGGCTTGGTAATTCCCGGAGATCAGTGAAACCAGCGCGACGGTCACTGCCAAGCCCAATGACAACAGCAGGACAAGGCGAAGCACCCTGATTGCGATCTTCGCTCAGGCCGTCTGGGCGTAGAGGCGGGTGAGTCCGAGCGGCGCCTCTTCCACGCGATCGAAGCTGACCATTTCCCAGGCGTCGGGCTGGTTGAGCGCCTCGCGCAGCAACCGGTTGTTCATGCCATGCCCGGACTTGTGGGCCGAGTAGGCGCCCAGCAGCGGATGGCCGACCAGATACAGGTCACCAATGGCGTCGAGCAGCTTGTGCTTCACGAATTCATCGCCGTAGCGCAGACCCTCGGCATTCAGTACACGGTACTCGTCCATCACGATGGCATTGTCCAGGCTGCCGCCCAGCGCCAGCCCGTTGGAACGCAGCGCCTCAACGTCCTGCATGAATCCGAAGGTGCGCGCGCGGGCCACTTCCTTCACGTAGGAGGTCTCGGCAAAATCGATGGTCGCCGATTGGGCTGACCGGGCGAAGACCGGGTGATCGAAAACGATGGAAAAACTCAGCTTGTAGCCGTCAAAAGGCTCGAACTTCGCCCATTTGTCACCATCACGAATTTCGATGGTGCGCTTGATCCGAAAGAAACGCTTGGGGGCCGACTGCTCTTCAATGCCGGCTGACTGGAGCAGGAAGACGAAGGGGCCGGCGCTGCCATCCATGATGGGCACTTCCGGGCCGGTGAGGTCGACATAGGCGTTGTCGATGCCCAGGCCGGCAAAGGCGGACATGAGGTGCTCGACGGTGGCAACGCGCGCGCCGTTCTCTTCCAGCACGCTGCACAGGCGGGTGTCCACCACCCGCAGGGCGGTGGCCGGTATGTCCATGGGCTGGGGCGTGTCGATGCGGCGGAACACGATGCCGGTGCCCGGACGCGCGGGACGCAGGGTCATGGCGACCTTTTCGCCTGTGTGCAAACCCACGCCGGTGGCGCGTATCAGGGACTTCAG
>CAIPGJ010000473.1 GCA_903864555.1 uncultured Pseudomonadota bacterium
CGCACGTCGTCCATCTTCAGCATGCTGGCGATCGCCAGGTGCATCTTGTTCACCACCGCTGCCGGGGTGGCCGCCGGCACGAACACACCCCACCACACGCCGAACTCATAACCAGGCAGGCCCGACTCGTTGATCGTGGGCAGGTCAGGCAGGGCAGCATTGCGCCTGAGCGACGTCACCGCCAGCCCGCGCACTTCGCCCGACTTCACCGCACCCAGCATCGCTGGCATGGTGGTGATCAGCACGTCCAGCCGCTTGGCGATGACATCGGTCACCGCATCGGCCGAGCCCTTGTAGGGCACATGCACCATCTCCACCTTGGCCATCATCTTGAACAGTTCGGCGGCCATGTGCGGGGTGCTGCCCATGCCGGATGAACCGAAATTGAGCTGGCTCTTGGTGGCACGCGCCAGCGCGATCAGTTCCTTCACGCTCTTGGCCGGCAGGTCGGTGCGCACGGCCAGGATGTTCGGCCCGGAGGCCACCATGGACACTGCGGCCAGATCCTTGATCGGGTCGTAGGGCATGTTCGCCATCAGGCTCTGGTTCACCACGATGGGGCCGGGACTGGTGAGCAAGATGGTGTAGCCATCCGGGCTCGCCTTGGCGACCTGGTCGGCGGCGATGTTGCCACCGGCACCGGGCCGATTCTCGACCAGCACTGTCTGACCCCAGGCTTCCTGCAGCTTCTGGGCAACCAGGCGACCGGCGAAATCCACACCAGCGCCGGGCGCAAAGCCCACCAGCATGCGCACGGTCTTGACCGGATACTCGGGTCCGGCGGCGGCCAGGGCGGCCGGCAGGGACAGGACTGACTGCAACAAGCAGGCCGCAAGGGCCACCTTCATGGATCGGTGCATCGTTTCTCCTTTGTGCGTCCCGCTTGAGTGGGTTATGCGTGCTTGCGGGTGGGCTGGAGTTTATCGCAGCAGCGCCCGCGCGAGCGACCAGGCCCGGACCGTTCAATCTAGTGGCGGATGTCAAACCGGGCGACATAGGCGTATTGGTTGGTGAGCCTTTGGGCAAAGCGCACGGCAGCCTTGACGCCACCGTTGCCCTTGAGGTGTGTAGCTTGGCAGGCCCGGAGTTTACCCCTTGTCAAAGGGGGAATTTTGACCAGCCGGGCTAACCTACCTGCCTTCGCAAGCTATTGCCGTGAATCCTGGTGATGGTTGCCTTGCAGACAGGGAGGCGCAACATGACAACCAGGGTCTCCATCCGGCAATGACTGGCGAACGGTAAAAAAGCAGCGGGAGAAAATCCCCCCGCTCGTTCGCTGCGCTCACGCGTCGGCCCCCTTTGACAAGGGGGTTTACGTCTACTTTCCTGCTCCCAGCACGGCCTTCACCGCCGCATAGTCATACGGCAAGGGCGCAAATGTCGCGGCCTCCGCGGGCAGGGCCTGCAGCAGCTTGTCCAGTTCGGCCGAGCGGGTGTTGCTGGCCGGATGGGTGGACAGGAAATCCAGGCTCGTCCCCTCCTGGCCGGCCATGCGCCCGAAGAAATCACGCATGCCGGACGGACGGATGCGTGCTGCCACCAGCGCCTTCACCCCCTCGCGGTCGGCCTCGGCTTCATGGTCGCGGGAGAACTTGAGTTGCAGCAGTTCACCGCCCAGAGTGGCGAGACCGCCGAGATCGCCGACCAGCAGTTGCATCATCGCGGACAGGCCGAGTGACTTCGCCATGCCCTTCAGGGAATGGCGTTTCTCCACATGCTGCACTTCATGCGCCAGCACGCCGGCCACTTCCTCGGCGCTGTCGGCCAGTTGCATCAGCCCGGTGTGCATCACGATGACGCCGCCCGGCATGGCGAAGGCATTCACGCTCTTGTCCTCGGTGACATGGAACTGATAAGGGTAGGCCGAGCCTGCAGTGAGGCGCGCACCGATCTCGCGCACCATCTGCGCGGGCGGTCCATCCACCAGCTTCAACTGGCTGCGGTACTGGTCGAACAGGACTTCACCCAGCTTCGCCTCCTGCGCCGGGGATATCCACGTCACCGCCCAGCCGGCGAC
>CAIPGJ010000474.1 GCA_903864555.1 uncultured Pseudomonadota bacterium
AGCGTGCGCCTCGGCGAGGATAGGCTCAGGCATTCCGAGGCGGAATTGCGCAAAAGCAACAGTCATCTGGAAAGAATGCTGACAAGTCAGAGCCGGTTTGTCGGAGCCGCTGCGCACCAGTTGCGCACGCCGATTGCCGGAATCAGGCTACAGGTGGAGCGAGCCCTGAAGGCCACAGATCTGGCCGATAAGCATGCCGCCCTTGAACAGGTGGGCATAGCCACCAAGCGCCTTGTCAATTTATCCAATCAATTGCTGACCTTGGCCAGTGTGGATCAGGAATCTCCGGGAAACATCCAGTTCGAGAAGATCAATCTGGTGGAGTTGGTCAGGGAAGTCGGGTTTCGGTGGGTTGACGTTGCATTGGAAAAAGATATCGACATCGAATTCATCGAGGGTGAAGCCGTTGTTGAAGTGACTGCCAACCCCCTCCTTCTCGAAGAGCTGGTGTCCAACCTGATTGATAACGCCATCCGGTACAGCCCGAAAGGAACGCGGACTGCAATCACCGTTCTGCCCGGCCCCGGACCACAAATCCTGGTCGAGGACGAGGGCCAGGGAATACCCGCGGACAGTCGCGAAAAGGTTTTCGAGCGCTTCTACCGCCTGTCCGAGGCCGGGACGGAGGGCTCAGGGCTAGGCCTGGCCATTGTCCGGGATATTGCTCGTCTCCATCAGGCTGAGGTGACGATCGAGTCGAGGGAGAGTGGCCTGGGTACGCGGGTACGCGTCAGCTTTCCACCAAAGACAACATAGAGGCACCAATGAACCTGACCGCCTGTGTGGCGGTCATGTCATCACTGCGGACTCACTATGGCCTTCTCACCCCCAATCGACCTATCATTTCTTCCGGATGGGGCGCGTCCCGTAAATAAGCATTTGCACTTATTCGCAAGTCGGCAGGACAATGAAGTTCATTACTCCGCCGGTATCCATCATGTCATTACCCTCTGAACCAGGCCTCGTCCCAGGCCAGCAGGAAAAGCGCAAGCTGCCCCGATACCGGGTTGACCGGCAAGCTGCCTACAAGCTGTTCATCCGGACGGAAACAGGGCAGCGCCATGCCGTGAGTGGCATCAATGATATTTCAGCGTCTGGCATCAACATCTTGCTCAGTCACCAGCTAGCACCGGGAGCAAAGATCACGGTCGAATACCGCGATCCGTCCGTGAGCCTGCAGGTCTACGGCATGGTGATGTGGTGCACGCCTTCAGCGACATCGCTGCCGGCGTCCCAGGCTGAAGCCCTTTACCTCGCGGGCCTGGAGCTGCACAGCTCCTCCCTGTTGACCACATTCCTTCCTGAAGTCTGACAGCTTCAGGAACACTCAGTCAGTGGGAAAAAGGCGACCCGGCATTTGCCAGCCAGTCACGCAGGGCATCGCCCACGCGGTAGAAGGACAGCACGGTGAACACCACCACCACACCGGGCGCAATGCCGGCGCCAGGGTTGACCAGGATGTAACGGAAGCTTTCCGCCAGTGACTGGCCCCAGCTGGGGTTGGGTGGCTGTATGCCGATGCCGAGGAAGCTCAGGCCCGTCTGCGCCAGCATGGCACTGCCGCAAAGGAAGGTCACTTTCACCAGTGCCGGGCCGGCGGCATTGGGCAGCACGTGGCGCCACATGCGATACATGGCGCTGGCGCCATACAGCCGCGTGATGATGACGAACTCGCGGTCACGCACCACCAGCACGCCCGAGCGCACCACGCGCGCCAGCGAGGGCGCGTAGACCATGCCCAGGGCCAGCATGCTGTTGAACAGGCTCACCCCCAGCACCGTGGTCAGCACCAGGCACAGGATGATGCCGGGGAAGACCAGCAGCGCATCGACGATGCGCATCAGCACCTGGTCGATGCGGCCGCCGAGGTAGCCCGCAGCAAGGCCCCAGGGAATGCCCACGACACAGGCGGTGAAGATGCAGATCAGCACGCCCAGCAGCGCCGGGCGGGCGCCCATCATCAGGCGGCTGGCGACATCACGGCCGATCTCGTCGGTGCCCAGCCAGTGCGCCATGGAGAAGGGCGCATGGCGGTTGGGAATGTTCTGCGAGATCGGGTCATAGGGTGCCAGCGCGGTGCCGAAGATCGCAATGACCATGAGAAAGAGCAGGTAGCCGCCGGCCAGCCACAGTCCGGGGGAGGCCTTGCGGACGCGTGACCAGAGCGATCGCGACTGCATCGCGGGCGCACCTTCGTCCAGGCGGGACTGCGGCACCTTGGGATCCATGATGGCTGCATCGCTCATGTCCTGCTCCTAACCGGATGTTGAACAAGGGGGATACGATCCCCCTTGCCCCCTGAATCAGGGGCTGTTGAAAATCGCGTCCCGGAAGCCTGCGTGCAGGTTTTGAACAAGAGCCTGCCGGGAATCGATTTTCAACAGCCTGCTAACGCCGTGTGCGCGGGTCCAGCATGGCGCAGCCGATGTCCACCACCAGGCTGATCATGACAAACACCACGGTGAGCACCAGTGCCACGCTCTGCACGGTGGGGTAATCCTTCTGCAGGACGGCGGTCACCAGCATCGACCCCAGCCCGGGAATGACGAACACCGATTCCACCAGCACCGCGCCACCGAACAGGCTGGCGGCGATGATGCCGATCACGGTAACCAGCGGAATCAGCGCGTTCTTCAGCGCAAAGCGGAAGAAGATCTGCATCGGCGACAGGCCCAGCGCCCAGGCGGTGCGGATGTAGCTCGAATCGAGCGCCTCCAGCATGCCGCTGCGGGTGAAGCGCACGATGGCCGCAGCCGCCCCCGAGGCCAGCGTCAGCGAGGGCAGCACCAGCGCCTGCACATGCTCGCGCCAGCCGAAGTCCACCGGCGGCACACCGGTGGCGGGAAACCAGTTGAGCTTGAGCGCAAAGAAATTCACCGCCAGCATGGCCAGCCAGAATTCCGGCATGGCCAGCCCCAGGCCCGACACGCTGGTGACGGCCGAGTCGATGCGGTTGTGGCGGTTGATGGCCGAGAGCACGCCCAGCGGAATGCCGATCAGCAGTGACAGCAGCAACGCGATCACGCTCAGTTCGATGGTGAGGGGCAGCCGCTCGACGATGGCCTGGGAGATGTTGCGATGGTCGGTGAGCGAGCGCCCCAGGTCCCCCTTGGCGGCGCTGGACAGCCAGTCGTAGTACTGCACGTGCAAGGGCCGGTCCAGGCCCATCTTGGCGCGCATCACCGCAACGGCTTCGGCCGAGGTCTCAGCGCCCAGCACTTCCTCGGCGGCACCGCCAGGGATGATCTGCACCAGCCCGAAGATGAGGAGGGTGCCGAACAGGACCGTGGGGATC
>CAIPGJ010000475.1 GCA_903864555.1 uncultured Pseudomonadota bacterium
AAGCACACGGTGCCCACCGGGTTGACGGGTGTGCCGCCACCGGGGCCGGCCACGCCGCTTACGGAAACGGCGACCTGCGCGCGGCTGTGCGCCAGGGCGCCCGATGCCATGGCCCGCACGGTGTCCTCGCTGACTGCGCCATGGGATTCTATGGTGGTCGCAGGCACGCCGAGCATCTCCTGTTTGGCTTCGTTCGTGTAGGTGACGAAGCCGCGGTCCACGTAGGTCGAGCTGCCGGCGATGGCGGTCAACACCTGGGCGATCCAGCCGCCGGTACAGGACTCCGCCGTGCTGATCATCAGGCCACGCGCTTTCAGCGCCTCGCCCACCTGTATCGAAAGCCTTTCCAGGGACTGGTCATCCATGCGAGCCGGCCTCAGTTGAGTATCCGGTGGGCCACGGCCAGCACCAGCAGGGTGTAGAAGGCGGCGAGGATGTCGTCGAACATCACGCCGAAGCCGCCCTTGAGCGTGCGGTCGAAATAGCGGATGGGCTGCGGCTTTACGACGTCGAAGAAGCGGAACACGAAGAAGGCGGCGATCCACCAGCCGGTCTCCGGCGGGATGAGCAGCAGGATCAGCAGCATAGCCACCACTTCGTCCCACACCATGCTGCTGTGATCGGCAATGCCCATGGCGCGCCCGGTCACCGCGCAGGCCCAGACACCGATGAGGAAGAACACCGCGATCAATGCAATGACGGCGGCGGTTCCGGCCTGGCTGATCACCATCAGGTGGTAAATGGGGTAGGCGAGCAAGGTGCCCACCGTACCGGGAGCGACAGGCGCCATGCCGGTCCCGAGGCCCAGGGCGATGAAGTGCGCCGGGTGGGCCAGCAGGAAACGCGTGTTGGGGCGGATCATCATGGGCGCATTATCAACCGAAGTGGTCGAAACCCGATCGGGATATCGGCACCACGCTGCCAGCCGCGTCGCGCACCAGCACGCCGGCACTGGTGGCACCGGTCGTAACCGCCCCGCCGGGCAGCACCTGGCCGATGCGGGTGAGTGCAAGTCCCAGCTCGGTCCCCAGATCCACGAGCTCGTCGCGGTGCTGCGGATCGGCGGTGAACACCAGCTCGTAATCATCGCCGCCTGCCAGCAGGCAGTCGCGCGCCAGTTGTGCGTCATTGCACTGCGCGAGCGAGGGCATGAGGGGCAGCAGGGGCAGGTCGATCTCGGCACACACACCGGACGACTCAAGGATGTGGCCGAGATCGGCAAGCAGGCCGTCGGACACATCAATGGCGCTGCGGGCCAGCCCGCGCAGCCGTCCGCCTAGCGTGACGCGCGGCTCGGGCACCTCCAGCCGGTCGAGACAGGCCTGCAGCAGCGGCTGCGCCACCCGGGTGCGACCCTGCAGGTGGGCCAGGCCCAGGGCCGCCTCGCCGGTCGCGCCCGAGAGCCAGATGTCGTCACCGGCACATGCCCCATCACGCCTCAGGGCCAGTGCCGGCGGCACTTCACCCAGGATGGTGACGGAGAGGGTGAGCGGGCCGCGCGTGGTGTCACCACCGACCAGTTCCACACCATGGCGTGCGGCCAGCGCGAAAAACCCGCGGGCAAATCCGGCCACCCAGTCTTCGTCGGCTGCGGGCAGTGCCAGGCCCAGCATCACCCAGCGCGGGTCGGCGCCCATGGCCGCAAGGTCGGACAGGTTGACCGCCAGGGACTTGTGGCCGAGGCGGACCGCGTCGGTGCCGGCCAGAAAATGGCGGCCTTCGATCAGCAGGTCCTTGGAGACGGCCAGGGCCATTTGTGCGCGCGGCCTGAGCAGGGCGCAGTCATCGCCGACGCCCAGCAATGCCGAGGCGGCGGGACGCTTGAAGTGGCGCGTGATCAGTTCAAATTCGGACGGCATCGCTTTGCATCCATGCGCAGCCTGACGGCCACAGCTCAGGACTGCGGTGCGGCTTCACCGGGCTCTGCGCGCAGGCTGCGCGCCAGCTTGTCGAGCACACCGTTGACGTACTTATGCCCGTCGGTGCCGCCATAGGTCTTGGCCAGTTCCACCGCCTCGTTGATGACGACGCGGTAGGGCACCTCGTCGGAGCTTTTGAGTTCCCAGGCGGCCAGCATCAGGATGGCGCGCTCGACCGGCGAGAGCGCCTGGAGCTTGCGGTCGATCAGCGGTTGCAACAAGGCCTCGAGTTCAGCGGCGGCTCCGGTGGTGCCCCGGAGCAGGGACAGGAAGAAATCCTTGTCGCACTTGTCAAAGCCACGCGCGTCGGCGAACTGTCCGGTCTGATCGCCGTCGCCGCATCCGGACAACAGCCAGGCATACAGGCCCTGCAGGGCAAATTCACGCGATCGCCGGCGGGCGGATTTGGTGCTCACCGGGGGCCCATCAGCGCGCGAGCCGCGAGATGCTGGCAACCAGGTTGGCCATCTCGACCGCCGCATCGGCGCAATCTGCGCCCTTGACCGCCACGCGCGCTTCGGCCTGCGCGTCGTTCTCGGTGGTGAGGATGCCGTTGGCGATGGGAACGCCGGCATCAAGCTGCACCTGCATGATGCCGGCAGCCGATTCATTGGACACCACTTCGAAATGGTAGGTCTCGCCGCGGATGACGGCGCCCAGTGCGACCAGTGCGTCAAAGCGCTGGGTGGCGGCCAGTTTCTGCAGCGCCAGCGGCACTTCCAGCGCGCCCGGCACGGAGCAGTCGGTGATGTCGGCCTCGGACACGCCCAGCTCGATCAGGCGTGCACGACAGGCGGCCATCATCGAGGTGCCGACGATCTCGTTGAAACGGGCGCGCACGATGCCGATGCGCAGGCCTTTGCCGGAATGCTTGCTGGCGATGCTGTTCATGGTCTGCCTCAGCCCTTGTCTGCGCCGCTGTTGCTGCGCTCCTCGTAACCGGCCACTTCAAGTTCCCAGCCGGTCATGCTGGGCATCTTGCGTGGGGCGGACAGCACTCGCATGCGCCCCACCTGAAGGTCGCGCAGGATCTGCGCGCCGATGCCATGCGTGAGCAGATCGACGCGGCCGGCCGGTTTGGGCGGGGTGGATTCCGCAACACGCTCGAGCAGTTGCGCGGTGTTTTCGGCGCAGTTGAGCAGCACGATGACACCATTGCCCTCGCTGGCGATGCGCTCCATGGCATCCTGGATGCCCCAGGAATGGCGCCCGGAATCGCAGTCGAGCAGGTCGACGATGGACAGCGGCTCGTGCACGCGCACCAGGGTTTCGCCCTCGGGATCGATGTCGCCACGCACCAGCGCCACATGCGCCGCGCCGGATAGCTTCTCCAGGTAGGCCACCAGCCGGAACGGGCCGTGCACCGTGCGTATGGTCCGCTCGGTGACGCGCTTGATCAGGGTCTCGTTCTGGCTGCGGAAATGGATGAGGTCGGCGATGGCGCCGATCTTCAGCCCGTGTTCCTTCGCGAATATTTCCAGGTCGGGCAGGCGCGCCATGCTGCCATCCTCCTTGAGGATTTCGCAGATGACCGACGAAGGCTCCAGGCCCGCCAGAGCGCCAAGATCACAGCCGGCTTCGGTATGCCCCGCGCGCACCAGTACACCACCGTTTTGCGCCATCAGGGGGAAAATGTGGCCGGGCTGCACGATGTCTTCCGGACGCGCATCCGGCGTGACGGCCGCCAGCACGGTACGGGCGCGGTCATGCGCCGAAATGCCGGTGGTGACCCCGCTGGCTGCTTCGATGGACAGGGTGAAGTTGGTGCCCAGCGGCGAGCGGTTGTCACGCACCATCAGCGGCAGGTTGAGCTGGCGGCAGCGCGCTTCGGTCAGGGTGAGGCAGATCAGGCCACGGCCGTATCGGGCCATGAAATTGATGGCTTCGGGAGTCAC
>CAIPGJ010000476.1 GCA_903864555.1 uncultured Pseudomonadota bacterium
CGCACGGCTGACCAGGGTGTTGGCCGTCTGCATGCCGGTGATGCGCAGCTTCCAGTCCTGGGGCAGTGCCTCGTAGGCGGCGTTCATGTTGCACACGGAAGTGGCACCGCCCTTGTCGGGCACCTCCACCGCATACAGCATGGTGAACTTGGGCGGGCGCTCCTGGTTGGTGTGGTCGGTGTGCCAGGTCGCGTTCTTCGCCACCTTGGCCTGCGCCCCGGTGCTGTCCTTGTTGCGGTTGGACAGCACGCTGATCAGCGGATGGCCATCGACCAGGTAGCGCCGGTTCTGGTCCTCCATCAGCTCGCCGAACAGTTCGGCTGCCGCCTGGTACTGGGCCGGGGTGAACTGCTGCCCGCGAATGACCATCACCGCATGCTTGGCCACCGCTTCGTTCAACTGCCTGCGGGTGGCCTCATCCACCGGATTGCGCAGGTCGATGTCCGTGACAATGGCGCCGATATGCTCTTTCACCTTGGTAATCTGCATCGCTCCTCCTCGTGGTCACACCGTTGTATGGTTTTTGTGTGAAGCCGGACTGCAGGGTGATTCTACTTCCAGAACCGTGACGGGCTGCCGGACGCAGCCCTTCATGCAGGGCTTGTCAGCCAGGCTTCATGTCACCAGACTTGAGCTGATACTGCGCGCGGGCCTGCTCAACCCGCAGCAAATCCTTCCCGATGTGGCGGCGCGCCTCCTCCAGGTCGTAGTCGGCTTGCAGACCCAGCCAGAAACCCTCGGAAGTGCCGAAGAATGCCGCCAGGCGCAGCGCCGTATCGGCAGTGATGCCGCGCTTGCCCAACACGATTTCGTTGATCCGGCGCGGTGGCACCCCGGTTGCACGGGCCAGCGCATTCTGGCTGAGGCCCATCGGGTTCATGAACTCCTCCAACAGCACTTCCCCCGCATGAATGTTCGGCAGTGTCTTCATGGCTTCTCAATGTAGACAGTGATTTCCACATCGGAAGGGCCGGCGTGACTCAGTCCCTGAGCGCCGCGGCAATGATCTTCGGATGCTGCTGCGCGATTCGGATGAGCGTCCTGGCAGCGCCCGAAGGCTCGCGCTCGCCCTGTTCCCACTTCTGCAGCGTGCGCACGGAAATACCCAGCACGGTCGCAAACTGCGACTGGCTCAGGCCGCTGGCCTGCCGGGCAACCACTACCTCGGGCACCGCCACACGCGTCCTGCGCACAGCCTTGCCGGACTTCATCTGCCTGACACTTCCCAGCAATTCAGCCTGGAAAGCCTGCAACTCTGCGTCAATCACCTTCTTTTTCGACGGCATGTTTCAACTCCTTGAGGAAAGACGCGGGTAGATTGTCGAACTTGCTTTTGGTGTAAGCGATCAACAACCAGAGGGTGCCACTTGCAAGCACGTTGTAGTAAATCACCCGGGCACCACCACGTTTGCCACGTCCGCCTGCAGCCCACCGCAGCTTGCGCAAACCACCGCTGCCCGGAATGACATCACCCGCCAGAGGATTGAGTGCGATCCAGTTGACGAAGGCATCCAGCTCTTCCTCTGACCAGATGGCTTCAGCCGCGTTCCGGAAAGCTGCAGTTTGGGCGACAGTCAGGTACATGGGAATCAATCATACCCCATTGGGGCATAATTATCACTTGCCCCCAAAGCCCTCAGCAACAGACCACTGCCCCCCAGGGATAGACCACGGTTTTCGCAAGCGATGACCGTGATCCGTACTAGGCTGGTTTCGTGTCCCCGGTTCGGTCCGGCTCGTTTGCGCTGGCTGCTACCCAAGGTTAGAGTGCATTGTCTGCGCGGCGCGTTGCTGCCGGAGGAACTTCAGGAGGAGAAGCCCATGCACACGCGGACATCAAGCCTCACCCGGCCTGCACACCTGGCCGTCACGCTGCTGGCCCTGATGCTGTCCTTGTCAGGCAGCGCGGCGAACGCCCAGCAGGACTACCCGAACAAGCCCGTGCGCCTGGTGATTCCTTACCCCGCTGGCGGTACCACAGACCTGCTGGGACGCATGACCGGCCAGCGCCTGGCAGCCCAATGGAAACAGCCGGTGATTGCGGACAACCGGCCCGGCGCCGGCGGCAGCCTAGGTGCCGCTGCCGTGGCCAAGGCGCCCGCCGACGGCTACCAGCTGGTGCTGGGCAATTCGGCCTCGCATGGCGCCTGGGAACTGCTCTACCCGGGCAACCCGCCCTACAACGCCCTCCGCGATTTCACGCCGGTGTCGCTGCTTGCCACCACCAAGCTGGTGCTGGTGGTGCGCACCGGGCTGCCGGCCAGGACCGCCGCAGAACTGGTGGCGATGGCCAGGGCCAAACCCGGTGCCCTCAGCTATGCATCGCCTTCGGTGGGCAGCTCGCCGCACCTGGGGATGGAACTGTTCAAGATGGTGGCCGGCATCGACATCGTGCACGTGCCCTATGCCGGCGCGGCGCCCGCGCGCACCGCGCTGCTCGCGGGCACCGTGGATGCCTACATGGGCGGCGTGCAGGCCATGCAGGAACTGGCGCGCGCCGACAAGGTGCGCGTGCTGGGCGTGGTGTCGGGCACGCGCTCGCCCGACGCACCCGCGCTGCCCACGCTGGCCGAACAAGGCTATGCCCAGGCCGAAATCGACACCTGGTACGGCCTGCTCGCCCCCGCAGGACTCGCCCCCGATCTTCTGTCACGGCTCAATACCGCCACGCGCCGCGTCCTGGACGGGGACGAAGTGCGCGCGGAACTGGCAAAGCTCGACTTCGAGCGCGCCACCTCCACCCCGCAGGAATTCTCCGCCCTGCTCGCGCGCGAGCGCGAGAAGCTGTCACGGATCATCAGGACTGCGGGCATCAAGGGCGAATGAGCCGGCACCTGGGTGAGGAATGGGAGAGCAGGATCTCAGTTCTGCGCCAAACGCCTTGCCCATGAACTGCGCCGCCAGTCAGCGGCCCGCCCACAGCGTGAACCGCCCCGCTGTCAGCGACTCAGCCACGGCCTGATCCAGCCCAGGCCGTCCTCGGTGCGCCCGGCCGGTGCGTATTCGCAGCCCACCCAGCCGGTGTAGCCGATGCGGTCCATCCAGTCGAAGAGGAAGGGAAAGTTGATTTCCCCTGTGCCCGGTTCGTGGCGGTCAGGAACATCCGCGATCTGAATATGGCCGATCCGCGCGAGGTTCTTCTCCATGGTCTTGGCCAGATCCCCCTCCATGATCTGCATGTGAAACAGGTCGTACTGCAGCAGCAGATTGGAGGCGCCAACCTCGTCCATGATGGACAATGCCTGTGCCGTATTGCACAGGAAAAAGTCGGGGATGGAGCGTGTATTGACCGGCTCGATGAGAAGCATGATGCCCGCCCTCGCCAGTTCATCCGCGGCAAAGCGCAGATTATCGACAAAGGTCCGGCGCAATACCGCAGGGTCGGTGCCGGCTGGCCCGAATCCCGAGAGGCAGTTCAGCCGTGTACATCCCAGTGACTCTGCGTAATCGATGCTGCGCCGGATGCTATCCCGGAACTCAGCGATCCGCGACGGAATGCAGGCGATTCCGCGATCCCCTTTGCTCCAGTCTCCGGCATGAAGATTGAACAGCGCCACTTCGACACCTGCCTGGCGCACCCGGTCGACCAGCATTTTCCTGTCAAGAGCGTAAGGAAAATGGAATTCAACCGACCGGAACCCTTCGGCGGCAGCCCGATCGAAGCGGTCCGGAAATTCCGCGTCGGTGAACATGAAACTCAGGTTGGCGCAAAACTTCGGCATATAGTCATCCTTTGCAGATTGGGCAAGTATCCGAAAACCCCACACCATCGCAGGCCATGTTGCACAGCGCCAAAACCCGCCCACCAGGCACTTGTGGAAACGCGGGTGCGATTCGGATAAAGTTAAGCATTCAACCATTATGCTTTTATGGCAGCAAGCAGCATCAGAAGACTCCGGGCGAGCCGGGAATCTGCCGAGAATCACATTGGAATCATTAGAGCGGAACTGCATCCGCCATAAACAAAGAATCAGGAAGACTCTGAAAAATGCCTGTTTTTCATGGCGCAATCACAGGGGCATGGGGATGCCTCCCGGTTTTCGAAAGTTTCCCCGGGGCAGTGACGACACTTGGACTCATCAACGGAGGAGAGGCGGGATGAACACAAATCCATCATGTGACAATGCCACCACGATGTCAGGCCATCTGCGGGCATGCGGCCTTGCGCTGATGCTGTCTGCCAGCAGCATTGCCGGCGCTGCCGACTACCCAGTCAAGCCCATGCGTTACGTTGTGGGTTTTGCCGCCGGTGGCGGTGCCGATATCAGTTGCCGTTACTGGGGCCAGAAGCTGACCGCCATCACGGGACAGCCGGTGACCGTTGATAACCGTCCGGGGGCGGCGAGCGAGTTGGCGGTGAAGCATGTCATGGCTGCGCCGGCCGATGGCTACACGCTCCTTTGCACTACGGCCAGCGCCGGCATCCTCTCTGGAAAATTAAGGCCGCCCTTTGACTTGCGCACCGACCTGGCCCCGGTGATCCAGATGACGCGCTTCACCTTCGCGTTCTACGCCAGCCCGAACCTGCCGGTGAAGTCCATACAGGAGCTGATCGCATACGCCAAGAGCCAGCCCGGCAAGCTGAACTACAGCTCTGTGGGCCTGGGCTCCACACCACACCTGGCTATGGAATTGTTCAAATCCGCAACGGGCATAGATGTGGTGCATGTTCCCTTCAAGGGCACTGCCCAGGCAGTGACCGCCGTTCTGACCGGCGAAATACAGGTCGGGCTGGATGCAGCCGCTGCGCTGCGCGGCCAGTTTGCTTCGGGCAAGCTGCGACCGCTGGCGGTCATTTCAGCGCGCCGCTCACCCGCACTGCCGGACGTGATGGGCATGGAGGAAGCGGGCGTAAAGGGAGTGGACGTGATCGCGTGGACTGGTCTGACGGCCCCCGTAAAGACACCGCGAGACATCATCGGCACACTCAACCGGCACTACAACGCCATCCTGCTGGAGCCCGAAGTGAAGAAGAACTTCTTCGATCAGGGCTACGAGACCGGCGGCGGCACTCCGGAAGATCTTGGTCGACTGATCGCCAAGGAAGTATCCGAATGGAGCAAGGTGATCCGGGATGGAAACATCGATTTCAATTGACAGTTCATCGATTGGCTCGCCGGGCGATGCAAGGATGCGGTGATACCTGCACGGAGCGCTATACTCAGACCGGCAAGGTTGAAACAGGCTCCGTGCATGGCCACTACGCAAAAGAAGTACCGCATCACCGATTCGGCGCTCTACAGAATCCACAAGCTGGCGCGCTCGCTTACCAAGGGCACCACGAAGTATTTCATGGCGCACTTCGACCTGAGCGTCCCCGAGATTCGGGTCCTGTCGGTGATCAGTAGCTATTCGCCCCTGTCTTCGAGCGTGGTCGTGGACATCGCCGCAATGGACAAGGCGCTGGTAAGCCGGGCGTTGGACAAGCTGCTCAAGCGCGGCCTGGTCGCGGTGAGCGCAGATCCGACAGACCAGCGCAAGTACATCTGGAGCCTCACCGCAGTTGGGAAGGACGTTACAGACCGCATCCATGCGGCCCGGGTGCGGCGCCAGGCCAGGCTGTTTGCTTGCATCAGTGCGGACGAGCATGCCGCCCTGCAGAGCATACTCGATCGCCTGTTTCAGTCTTCCGAAGCCGCCAACAAAGCGGATGCGGCTTCCTTGGCTGCGCAGCGCGGCAAGCGCGCGACGAAACTACGCCAGGGTGTCATGGGCGCCGCACAACAGATCGCAAAGAGCCGGAAGTAGGTGCACCTGACTGGCCGGACCCGAAATCGGAATCCATTTCGCGGCCACGGCCGCGCCGCGCGATGGCGCGATTGCTTACATAGGAGGCTCCAGCATGATGATCAGAACAAGGCAGGCTGCCGGCGTTATCCGGCGCGCAACCCTGTGCGCAGCATTGCTGGCCAGCTCGCTGCCGGCAGCTGCAGTCGCGGCGGATTTCCCGATCAAACCCATGCGCTACGTGCTGGGCTTTGCCGCTGGCGGGGCGGCTGATCTGGTCTGCCGTGCCTGGGGGGCCAAACTCACCGCCGCCACCGGGCAGCAGGTGGTGGTGGAAAACCGCCCCGGGGCGGCGAGCGAACTGGCCATCAAGCATGTCATGGCGGCCCCTGCTGATGGCTACACTCTGCTGTGCACCACGGCTAGTGCCGGGATTCTCTCGGCCAAGCTGAAGGCGTCATTCGACCTGCGCACCGATCTTGCACCGGTGATCCAGATGACAAGTTCCACCTTCGTGTTCTATATAAGTCCGTCGCTGCCGGTAAAGTCCATTCAGGAGCTCATCGCCTATTCGAAGGCCCGCCCGGGCAAGATCAATTACGGATCAGTGGGTGTGGGTTCCACCACTCACCTGGCATTCGAGGTGTTCAAACAGTCAACGGGCCTCGATATCGTGCACATTCCCTTCAAAGGCACAGCGCAGACTTCAGTGGCCGTGATGTCCGGCGAAATCCAGGTCGGACTGGATGCCGCCACCGTACTCAAGCCGCATTTCGATTCCGGAAAGCTACGACCGCTAGCGGTGATTTCAGCGCGACGCACTCCCACGCTGCCGGAAGTGGTCGGAATGCAGGAGGCCGGCATTGCCAATGTCGACGTTGTCGCCTGGAACGGCCTGACCGCGCCGCTTAAGACGCCCCGCGAGGTCATCGATGTGCTGAATCGTCACTACAACGAGTTTCTCAAAGACCCGGAGTTCCGCGCCTTTCACTTCAAGCAGGGTTTCGAGGCCGAGGGAGGATCACCCGAAGTGCTGGCCAGGCGCATCGCCTCTGAAGTGGAGGCCTGGAGCCGGGTGATCAGAGCTCTGAAAATCGAGTTTGACTAGCGCCGTGTCTCAAGCGGGGCGATAGGGGCTGAGCAGCGGCTTGCCTTGAAAATGCAGTCGCAGGTTCCCGGCCATGACATCGAACATGTCCTGGCGGGTCTGCACAGTCGATGCGCCCAGGTGAGGGAGAATGATCACATTGTCCAGGGCAAGCAGGGCCGGGTCGGGATTGGGTTCATTCTGGCAGACATCGAGTCCCGCACCGGCGATGTGCTTCAGCGCCAATGCCCGGATCAGTGCAGGCTCATCGACGATGGACCCGCGCGCGACGTTCACCAGGAAGCCTTCCGGCCCCAGCGCCTGCAGCACTTGTGCATTGACTAGGTTGCGTGTGGCCGGGGTGGCCGGGCAGCACACCAGCAATAGGTCGCTGTCGGCAGCCATGTCGTGCAGGTCGGCGTAGTAGCGGTATGGAACGTCTTGAGGCTTGCGTCCGAAATAGGCGATGGACATCCCGCACGCTGCCAACCGACGCGCCACGGCCTTGCCGATGCGCCCCAGGCCGATGATGCCGGCGGTATGCCCCCCCGCCAGTGTGGCCAGCGGCATGTTGCCTTCCCTGGGCCAGCGGCCTGAGCGCACATAGCGATCCCCGGCGGTGACACCACGCATGATGTCCAGGGAAAGCGCCAGCGCAATATCAGCCACCGGCTCGGCCAGCACGTCAGGCGCATGCGCAACAACGATGCCTCGCGCTGCAGCGGCCTCCGTATCAATGCTGTCCAGGCCGCTGGAGTAGGAGGAAATGATCTCCAGGCCGGGCAACTGGTCGAAGAGCGCGTGGCTGAGCATCCCACAGCCGGTCTTGGTACCTCCCGTTGCGATGCCGCGAATGTCCCCAGAACGAATGCCTGCCAAGTCGGACATTCGCGCGCTGGCCGGCAGTACGTGGACGGTGAATTCCTTTCGCAGCTGGCTGACAGCCGCGGCAGGCAGGGCGGGCATGGCCAGCACACAGGACATCGCTTCTCCTCAGCCGATGATCAACAGGCCATCGACTGCGGCCACGCTGTCGACGCCCAGTTTGAGTGGATTGACTTCGAAGGTGAATTGCTCCCAGGGCGCGGTGGCAACCAACGCGGAAAAGCTGGCAATGAAATCAGCCGCCTGCCGTTGCTGCGATTCGGTGACAAGATGTGGAAGGCGCCGCAGAGTGCGCAGCCGGGAGAGCAGGTCAAACGCGCCTTGGGCTTCCAGTGGGGCACGGGCCAAAGCAACATCGTCGATCACCTCGGTCAAGCCACCGCCCATGCCGCAGCCCACCATGACGCCGAATTCCCGGTCCCGAAAGGCGGTCACCAACAGTTCCTGGGCTCCAGCAAACATATGCTGCACCCAGGTGCCCTCCAGGGTGACGCCCAACTTTGCGGCGCGCTCGCGAAATAACGTGTCGGCGCGCATCACGGCCTCGGCTGAATCCAGGTTGAGGACCACCAGCCCGGCCGCGGCGCGATGGGTGATCGCTGGAGAGATGCCTTTAAGCACCACGGGAAACCCTATCTCGGTAGCGATGCGCACGGCATCGGCGGTGGTTGTGGCAAGCTGCCCGCGAGCGACCGGCAGCCGTGCAGCTTGGAGAATGCCGGCCACGGTGTGTTCGGAGATGACGCCTTCACCGGCGCTGACGAAGCGGTCCCAGTAAAACGGCTCCGGAACCTGTTCGCTGCGGTGAATCTGATGGCGCAAGTCCTCCGCGTGGCGCGTGATGTAGCCCAGCGTGCGCACAGCGCGCGCCTGCTCCGTGAAGGTGTAGATGCCGCGCCTTGCCAGGTTTTCCCGGGTGCCTTCGGGCATGGCCTGCCAGGTGAGACAGAGAGTTTTGGCGGTGTCCTGGCGCAGGTCGTCGAACATTTCCACCAGCTGGGGTGCGAGGCTGCCGAAGCCGGAGGAGAGAAATATCCAGCTGTCTATCCCGGGCGCCGCGGATAGCGTACGAAAGGCCTCGGGCATGTTGGCGCGGTACTTCGGCGTGGTCATGATGCCCGGAGTCATGTCCACCGGATTAAGTGCCGAACTGATGGGTGTCAGCAGTGGTGCCACAGCCTTCATTGTATGCTCGTCCAGTTGCGGGACCTGCAGGCCTTCACGGTCGCACTGGTCAGTGCAGATCACACCACTGCCCCCGCCGAACGTGGACACGAGCACTCGCCGGCCGGCGGGCAGTTGCCCGGGCTTCATGGACGAGAGCTGCAGGCATACATCCAGCAATTCCTCGGTGGAGTGAACGCGGATCACGCCAAATTCTCGAAACACAGCCTCGTAGGTGCGATCCATGCCGGCAAGGCGTCCGGTATGGGCAAGCGCGGCACGGCCGCTGGCCTCGGTCGCGCCGCCCTTGAGCATGACCACCGGTTTGCCGCTGCGCCTTGCCGCTGCCAGCGCCTCGACAAAGCGCGCCGCATCGGACAGTCCTTCGGTATAAACGGCGATGACGCGGGTACCCGTATCATGCGTCAGCGCATGCATAAAATCCGGGATCCCGAGCGAAGCCTCGTTACCGCAACTGATGGTGAGGCGAAACCCCAACCCCAGTTCCTGCGCGCGCGCGTGCGCCATGACGCTCAGTCCCCCGCTCTGGCTCACCATGGAAACGGCACCCGGAGTGAGCCGGTCGTGTTCGTACATCATGGAGCTGAAGGAGGCGGTCAGCCCGATGGAGGTATTGATGATTCCAATGCAGTTGGGCCCGCACAGCTTGATGCCGCTGTCACCGCATATCGCTTCCAGCTCACGCTGGCGGGCACGGCCTTCCTCGCCGGCTTCGGCAAATCCCCCGGCCCAGACAATGGCCGCGGGCACGCCGACTTCGGCGCATTCCCTCAGTACCGGGGCGACCGATTCGGAGGGAACCGAGAGGATTGCTAGGTCCGGTATCCCGGGCAACTCGCGCAGGCTTGCATAGCAAGGCAGCCCGGCAACATGGCTCCGGCCGCTATTCACCGGCCAGATCGGCCCATGGAACTTGAACTTGCTGAGAAAGCCGACGGCCACGCCGCCCAGGTTGCCTTCGCGGTCAGACGCACCGATGACGGCGACTGAGCGCGGGGCCAGCAGCGGCGTCAGCTCGCCAAACGGTGGCGTACTGACCAGGGAAGGGGCCTGCATGTCAGGATGACCTTCCGATCTTGGGCAAGACTAGCGTCCCTTCCAGACCGGACGGCGCTTTTCCTTGAAGGCACGTGGTCCTTCGGCACCGTCTTCGTTCTCGGCGATTTCCTGGTCAAGATGGCGGGCGTAGGACACCAATGCCGGATCATAGGCTCCGGCCAGGCGGTACAGGCGCACGGCGGCCTGCACCGCAGTCGGCGAACTGAGGCTGATCATTTCCGCAAGCTCCTCGGCACTGGCCATAAGTTTCTCCTTCGGCACCACCCTGTTGACGATCGCAAACTGCAGGCATTCCTGTGCCGACAAGCGGCCGTTGCAAAGCGTCAGGTATGCAGCTACCGTGCGCGGCAGGTTGCAGTAAAGATTGTGTGCGGAGCCCAGGCGCCCCACTTTGGTATGGGTGTCTCCTATCCAGGTGTGATCAGCCATCACACGCAACTGGCATTGCAGCGCCAGACTCAATCCAACCCCAACGGAAAAGCCGTTCATGGCCGCGATTAGCGGCTTTTCCAGGTTGGCGTCGCTTGGCTGGCCGCCACCTCCCCACCAGAACAGCGGATTGTTCGGATCCTCATGCGGCGTACGTATACCCTTGGCCTGGTACTCGGCGAGAAACTTCACGTCGCGACCGCCGCAAAAGGCCTCGTCGCCGGCCCCCGTCACTATGCCGCAGTAGATATTGGGATCCAGACCGATGTCACGCCAGCACGAGCGCATCTCGGCATAGGCATAGGAATGCAGGGAATTGCGCACATGGGGTCGATTGATCGTGACATAGGCCACATGCCCCTTCTTCTCATAGATGAGGTGCTCCAGGTTCTTGGGTGCGGAGTCAGGGTTATAGGGCGATTCGTACCTTGGCATGTTCACTCTCCTTTGGATTTCACGTTCAAAAAGACAGACAACTCATGGCTCATGGCGGGGATTGACTGCACGCATCAGATCGCGAAGGGCATTGCCGATGACCAGCGGCGTGGAAAAACCGAGGAAGCTGAATCCGCTCGCAAGGGTACCGGCAACCTCCGAGGCTACGCGCCCGGTGGTGCCTAGGCCCACTCCATCGACTTCCAGCACAGCATCGCGGATGGCAGCAATCGCTGCGACGGCCTCGGGGTGTCCTGGCTGACCAGGGTGTCCGAGCGAGGAAGACAGATCCGAGGGCCCGACAAACAGACCGTCTATACCAGGCAAGCGGGCAATCGCCGGCACATGCGGAATGGCCTTGACGTCCTCAATAATGACCACCACCGCCGTTGCATCGTTGCGCCCGGCCAGAAATTCCGCAGAGGGCGTAAAGCCGTGGTGGGCCGCCCGCGACAGGGTCGTGACCCCGCGATTGCCGAGAGGCGGAAAAAAGGAGGCGTCTATGATCGCCGCGGCTTCGGCCTCCGTGGAGACATGCGGCACCACAATGCCATCGGCGCCAAGGTCGAGAATCTGCGTGATGGGCAGGGCATTGGGCAGCCGAACCAGCGCAGCCATGCCGCAGCCCTGGGCCGCCCGCACCATGTGCTCTGCGGTCTCCACGCCGATCGGACCATGCTCACTGTCGATGATGACAAAATCAAATCCGGCATAGGCGATCATTTCGACGATCGCAGGCGAAGGAAGGCTGATGAAAAAGCCGAGCAGAGCATCCCGGCGGCGCAGGCGCTGCTTGAACGAAAGCCTGGCGGACATGGTGCGCCCCCTCTGGAAGATTCTGGCATCGGAGTAGATCCAGCGTAGATGCCAGACTAGCAATTAGCCATTGACACGTCAACCAATCACCCCAATGCAGGTACATCGCGGCACGACACGCCCCCAGCCCCCTCCTACAAAACGAATCAGCCAGTCCATCGGTTGCCGGCGATGGATCAGCATCCTTTCACAGGACCCAACCTCGATTCTCTATCGAGGATCGCCAGATCACTCCGGCACGATCCCCGCCGTCTGGATCACCTTGCGCCATTTGGCGATTTCGTCACGCACTTTGGTGGCCAGCACTTCGGGACGGCTCACCATGAGGATGGTGCCGAAGCTGTCGAACTTGGCCTTCACCTCGGGGTTGTTCACCTGCGGCACCAGCTCTGCACTCAGCTTGGCGATGATGTCCTTGCTGGTGGCAGCCGGGGCAAACAGGCCATACCAGATGGTGGATTCGTAACCGGGCACCGTCTCGGCGATGGTGGGCAGGTCGGGCAGCGCCGGTGAACGCTGGGCGTTGGTCACGGCCAGTCCCTTGACCTGTCCGGACTTGATGCGCGGGGCCAGTTCGACCGAGCTGGCGAAGATGAGGTCGGTCTGCCCGCCCACCATGCTGGTGAGGGCCGCCGCGGCGCCACCGAAGGGCACGTGCAGGATATCGATGCCGGCCACCGACTTGAGCAGCTCACCCGACAGGTGGTTGGTGGTGCCCACGCCGCTGGAGCCGAAGGTGATCTTGCCCGGGTTGGCCTTGGCCAGCTTGATCAGGTCGGCCACGTTGTTGCCGGGAAACTTGTTGCCCGCGCCCAGCACCGTGGCGCTGAGGCAGACCAGGCTGATGGGCGCCAGGTCCTTCTCCACGTTGTAGGGCAGGCTCTTGTAGTAGCTGGGCGAGATGGTGATGGCCGTGGTGGTAAACAGCAGCGTGTAGCCATCTGCCGGTGACTTGGCCACCTGGTCGGTGCCGATGTTGCCACCGGCGCCGGGCTTGTTGTCGATAAGGAATATTTGTCCCAGCTTCTTCGTCATGGGCTCGGTAAAGGCACGCGTCAGCGAATCCAGCGGACCGCCCGCAGTGAAGGGAATGACGATGCGCACGGGCTTGGCCGGCCAGTTGGCAGCCGGGCTTTGCGCCAGCACCGGTCCGCCGGCGACGAGCGTAGCGGACAGGGCCAGCAAGGGCAGGATGGGTTTCATGAAGACTCCTCTTGGGACTGTATTTTTATGGCTGGTGAATGGGGTATGGCCGCGCGACCTGGCTAACGCGGCTTGATGAAGCGCAGCACGAACTCGTCATTGGGCTGCAGCGGCTTGAACACGACGCGGTCGCGCGGGTCGGCCGGGTTGCGCAGGAAATCGGCCGAGCCCTCGAGGCGGAAACCGGCCGCCTCGACTTCGCGGCGCAGCGCTGCCTCCTCCACGCGGTGCAAGGTATTCCACTCGCTGAATGCAGTGCCGGGGCGCCCGGAATGGTCGGCAATCAGGTACGCGCCGCCGGGCTTGAGCGCATTGAACACGGCGCGGTTCATGCTGGCCCGGTCCACCGCCGGATTGCCCTGGTCGTGATAGACGAAGAAGAAGGTGGCCAGATCGAGCGTGCCCGCGGCGATCTCCGCCGGGACCGGCGTGCTGAATGGCAGTTCGTGGAGCGTGGTGTTGCCCAGCGATGCTGCCTTCAGTCTGGCGGCAAATCGTTCCTTGGCTGCCGGCTGCATGGGACCGTTCTGCGCCCACACCTGCCCTGATGGCCCCACGGCGCGCGCCAGCAGTTCAGTGCTGTAGCCGCCGCCAGCCCCCAGGTCCAGCACGCGCATGCCCAGGCCAACACCGGTGAAGGCCAGCATCTGCTGCGGCTTGCGGCGCAGGTCATTGGTGCGATCCGCCTCGCTGCGATCGGGACTGGCGAGTAGCCGGACAATGCCCTCGTCGGAGAGGCGAGGTGCATTGGCAGCACAACCGACAAGCAGCACGGTTGCAACAAGAATAGCCGTGCCACGCATGGCATTGTCGGCAAAGGACTTCAGGGCCTGCATACAGGAATCAGGGTTCATAGTGTGGCCAGCAGTACATTTTCGGGTTGTGATGGCGTGGGGTCTGAAGCAGCCGCGGCATTATGGCGAATCACCGGGCAAAAAGACAAAAAAAAGCCGGCCTCCGGGAGGGAGGCCGGCTTTCACCATGGCATTGGAAAGCGTTGAAAGCGGTTCTGGATCAGAACTCGATGATTTCGAAGTCGGCCTTCTTGGCCTCTCAATCGGGGCACTCGAAGGAATCCGGCACATCGGCCCAGCGCGTGCCGGGCGGGATGCCCGCATCGGCATGTCCGGTGGCTTCGTCATAGATGAAGGCACACAGGATGCACTGGTAGGTCTTGAAATCGCCCTTGCCATCGGCCGCAGGGGGCTTGTACTGGTCGGGCATGCCGCCGCCGGGAACCGGGAAGTTCAGGACCAGCGCGGTACAGCCTTCTTCACCGGCGACCAACTGGAACGGCCCTTCATTCTTGCCCACCCAGATGACGGTCAGGTCCTTCTTGATCTTGCCCTCGTGGACGATGCTGCCCTTGAGCACGATGATGTACTGGCCATCACCCTTGGCCGGATCGGGCGCATAGCACTTGGCAGCCGCCTTCATCACCACGGAGAACCCGCCCAGGCCGCGGTCATCGCGCATGTCTTCCATGGCCTTCATGGCCACGCCGCTCTCACCCGGGGTGAGATCGAGGTCGGGCATGGCGGTGATCTGCCAGGGCTTGCGGTTCTGCACCGCGTCGAGTTCGGCACGGGCGTCCGGCATGTACTGGGCGCCCGGGTCACGATGCGCGCGCAGCGTGATGAACCCCAGACCCTGGTCACCGTAGCTGATCGGGCCGTAGGGCGTGTAGGCGCGCGAGAAGTGCACGCCACCGAATCCCACCGGATGCTTGCCCATCTTGCCGTCGCCCTTGGCGATCACCTGGAACTGGTCAACGATGTGGAAATGCGAGCGCAGCGTGCGGTTGGCCGAACCCTCGGCCAGGAAAGCCATCGGGGTATCGACGGTCTTGTCTTCGGGGCGCTTGATGAAATCGGTGCGCCAGGCAAAGTGGCCATTGGCCAGGTTGCGCTGAATGCGGGGATTGGGCACTTCCTCATAGGCAGTCACGAGTGGCATGGATTCTCCTTTTGTATCTGGCGTTGTTTCTCGTTGGCTCGTCGTGGCACAGCTTGCAGCTCACGATCCGGCAGGCGCCGCGTCGGCGAGTCGCAAGGATACTTCTAAACCGGCGCCTTGGGGATGGTGACAAAAGCCGATAACCCACTAGGTCTTATGGGTATTATCCCGGTGGCGCATCCGGACACACCCTCTAAATCCATAAATTACCGTTTTAATACAGCATCTTGCAACAATATCCGATTAACCGGGACGCTGCGCGGCAATGCGTGGGGTCCCGGTCTCCACGTCGGCACACTGGGCCCGGTGGCGCAGCGCGTGGTCCATCAGGACGCAGGCCAGCATGGATTCGCAGATGGGCGCGGCGCGCAAACCAACGCAGGGATCGTGGCGCCCTTTGGTTTCCACGGTCACCGGCTCGCCCTGCTTGTTGACGGACCGACGCGGCAGGCGGATCGACGAAGTGGGCTTGAGCGCAATGCTGACCAGCACATCCTGGCCGGTCGAGATGCCGCCCAGCACGCCGCCCGAGTTGTTGGTGACGAAGCCTTCGGGCGTCATTTCATCGCCATGCTGGCTGCCGCGTTGTTCCACCGCGGCAAAACCAGCGCCGACCTCCACGCCCTTCACGGCGTTGATGCCCATCATGCCAAACGCGATATCGGCATCCAGCCGGCCATAGACAGGCTCACCCCAACCCACCGGCACGCCACTGGCCACCACGTTGATGCGCGCGCCGACCGAGTCACCGTCACGGCGCAACTGGTCCATGAAGGCTTCCAGCGTGTCCACCGAGTCGGGATCAGGGCTGAAGAACAGGTTCTCGCGCACCGCATCCCAGGACTTGAAGGCCAGCTTGTGCGGGCCGATCTGGGCCACATAGCCACGGATGAGAATGCCGTAGCGCTCGGCCAGCCATTTCTTCGCGACGGCACCGGCCACCCCCCGTATGGCCGTTTCGCGCGCCGAGGAACGCCCGCCGCCCTTGTAGTCGCGGATGCCGTACTTCTGCCAGTAGGTGTAATCGGCATGGCCGGGGCGGAAGGTTTCGGCGATGGCCGAGTAGTCCTTGCTGCGCGCATCCTCGTTGCGGATGACAAAGCCGATCGAGGTGCCGGTGGTGCGCCCATCAAAGACGCCGGACAGGATCTCGACGCGATCGGGCTCCTGGCGCTGCGTCACATGGCGGGACGTGCCGGGCTTGCGACGGTCCAGTTCCACCTGGATGTCAGCCTCGCTCAACGCGATGCCGGGCGGACAGCCGTCGATGACACCACCGATGGCCGGACCATGGGACTCACCAAAGGAAGTGACACAGTAAAGCGTGCCGAAACTGTTGCCTGACATTGAATTTTCCCTTTGAAATCAAACGAAATTTTAGCACAGCGACTCCCCCGCCGAATGGACGGGAACCCCCTGGCGAAAGGCTTGCGGCCCCCGACGATGTGGACCAGGCGGCTGACGCTAAGCCTGCGCATCCAATCAATGCTGCGCTGAGCGCATCGCTATCGTCCGGGGGGGCTACCCTGCCAGCACGGCTGCCAGGGCGTCAGTGGATCTGCGCTGTGCCCTGACACTGGCGGCAAGGCGACTCCTTGCCCCTGGGCTGCCGAAATGCGACTGCAGCCTGATGCAGCAGCAATGGGAACGTGAACTGCAGCGCTGCACCCGACTGATTACAGCTTGCCTTCTTCCTTGTCCTGTTCGGGCCAGTCGCGGATGTAGGCCTTGAGCAGCTTGTTCTCCAGGCTGCGCTCCTCGAGCACGGCACGGGCGACGTCGTGGAAGGAGATCACCCCGAGCAACATTTCGCCTTCCATCACCGGCACATAACGCGTGTGCGACTCGAGCATGACACGGCGCAGCTCGTCCACTTCCATGTCGAGATCGGCCGTGAGCGGCTTGGAGAACAGCGCTTCGCCCACGGTGATCTTCGAGAACGTCGGTGTGGGGCCGGCACGACCTTCGCGCTGGCGCCGCGCCAGCACCTCGATCACCTCCCGGAAAGTGAGCATGCCCACCAGCTTGCCGGACTTCAGCACCAGCAGCGACCCGATGTCCTGGTCAGCCATGGTCACCACGGCGTCGGACAGGGGCATGTCCGGCGAGGCCGTGTACAGAGTGTTGCCCTTGACCTTGAGAACCTCTTTGACTTTCATGGCGTTTCCTTGGAGCGGAGCTGGCTGGTTCGCAATTATGTCGGAAGACCGGGACCGATGTGCGGCGCGATGGGCCACCCAGGTTTCGACGGGACTTCGGCGGCGTCAATACCGTCCGCGCAGTCCCCTGCTGCTCGCCATAAAATCACGGCATGTCTTCACTCCGTGTCGTGCTGGCCACCTTCGGTTCACTGGGCGACCTGCATCCCTACATCGCCCTCGGCCAGGTGCTGCAG
>CAIPGJ010000477.1 GCA_903864555.1 uncultured Pseudomonadota bacterium
ATTCCTGACATGTGCAAAGCAAGGAAAAAGCGCATTTAGGTGGGGCAAAGCTCGCGCGATTGTCGGCTTGGGAGAAATAATGCGCTCCCCGCAAATCGGCGAAGAGCCTTTGACAAGGGGGTAAATCTTGCGGCTCCCCGGAAATCGGTGAAGAGCCGACAAGGGGACCATGCTGAGCACGCATCAGTGCGATGAAGCGGGGGGTGCGATGTCAGACACGGCTCGGTTTCATCCACGGATCCACTAGAAAATCCTGATTTTTTCAGAACACATTCATAGGGCGTCACGGGGATGTGTCCCCGGGGTTTTCAGCACTTCCCTGACGCCCGTACGTTATGATAGGAACATGGCCTGTCATGGCAATCCGCCTTATTGACAGCGTTAATAATTCATACATTCAAAGCATTCCATGATCCTGAGCATGACCGGCTATGCCGTGCTGACGCGTGAAGTTCCAGGCGGCGCCTTGTCGGTGGAGTTGAAGAGCGTCAACGGGCGCTACCTCGACCTGCAATTCCGCCTGCCTGAAGACTTGCGCGCCATCGAGCCGGCTCTGCGTGAGCTGATCGCCGCCAAGGTGTCACGCGGCAAACTCGAGTGCCGGATTGCATCGGTGGCCTCCTCAGGCTCTGCGCCGAAGCTCGCCTTGAACAAGGCGCTGCTGGCCGAGTTGCAGCGCCTGGACCGGGAAATCCGCGTCGCCCTGCCCGACAGCACGCCGCTGCGTGTGGGTGAACTGCTGCACTGGCCGGGCATGCTGGAGGAGGACGCCGGTGCCGGCGATGCGAGAAAGCAGATGGCACTCGACCTTGCCGCGGATGCGGTGAAGGAATTCACCGACTCGCGGGGACGCGAAGGCGAGAAACTCAAGACCGTGATGATGGAGCGCGTCTCGCGCATGGAAGCCCTGCTCGCCGACATCCAGCCCCGCCTGCCGGAAGCCATCGCCAGTTACCAGGAAAGAATGACCACCCGCCTGCGCGAAGCCCTGGGCAGTGCCGATGATGATCGTGTCCGCCAGGAGATCGCGCTGTATGGCATCAAGGTGGACGTCAACGAGGAGCTCAACCGCCTGGGCGCACATCTGTCCGAAGTACGCCGGGTGCTCAACAAAGGCGGGCCGGCTGGCAAGCGCCTCGACTTCCTGATGCAGGAACTGAACCGGGAAGCCAATACCCTCGGCTCGAAAATGGTGTCCAAGGAACTCTCCGATGCCAGCGTCGAATTCAAATTGCTGATCGAACAGATCCGCGAACAAGTGCAGAACATCGAATGAAATCCAATGTTGCCGGTGCCGGCGATCCGCGCCTTTCCTTCCGGTCATCGGTGTGAGCGGCAATATCTTCATCGTGGCGGCGCCCTCCGGTGCCGGCAAGTCCTCCCTGGTCAATGCCGTGCTGGCAGAGGACAGCGGACTGCAACTGTCCGTCTCCCACACCACGCGCAGCCCGCGACCGGGGGAAGCCGACGGACGCGAATACCATTTCGTCGACCGCCCCACCTTCGATCGCCTGCACGGCCAGGGACGCTTCCTCGAGTGCGCCGAAGTGCATGGCAACCGCTATGGCACCTCGCGCGACTGGTTGCAGCAAGCCCTCGAGGCCGGCCGCGACATCCTGCTCGAAATCGACTGGCAGGGCGCCGGGCAGGTACGCAAGGTCTTTCCCGGCGCCGTCGGCATCTTCGTGCTGCCCCCCTCGCTGACGGAACTGGAACGCCGCCTGCGCAGCCGCGGCAAGGACTCCGAGGCCACCATCGCCGAGCGCATGATCAATGCCCGGGATGAAATCGGGCATGCCGGAGAGTTCGAATACGTTATAATTAACAATGACTTCGATGAGGCAAGGCAGGATTTGTCGGCCATCATCCGAAGTACCCGCCTGCATTCAAGAGAGATGCTTGTCCATCTGGGTGGTAAGCTGCCCGATGACATGGCAAAGCTGATCGCCCATGGTGCCAAGGCGGGTCGCAACTGACCACATACTGCTGGCGTGCGCCGCATGTCCCGATGTTTCACCACTGATTGAGGTAGATGCAACATGGCCCGTATTACCGTTGACGACTGCATGAAGTACATCCCGAACCGCTTTCAGCTGACACTGGCCGCAACCTACCGCGCCCGCCAGCTGGCACAAGGTGCCACACCCATGGTTGAGGCCAACCGTGACAAGCCCACCGTCGTCGCCCTGCGCGAAATGGCAGCCGGCCTGTATGGCATCGAGTACCTCAACCGGGCGAACTCTGCGTGAGCTAGGCCAACCAAAGAGGTTGGGGGCACACAGGGTCGAACATGACAGCCGCAGCCATCTCCGACCTGCGCCACAACCTCAGCTACCTGCAGCCGGCCGATGTCGGCCGCATTGAAGAAGCCTACCAGTTCAGCGACAGCGCCCATCAGGGCCAGAAGCGCAAAAGCGGCATCCCCTACATCTCCCATCCGCTGGCCGTGGCCGAAATCATCGCCGGCTGGCAGCTCGATGCCCAGGCCGTCATGGCAGCCCTGCTCCATGACGTCATGGAGGACACCGAGGTCACCAAGCAGGAGATCTCCGACCGTTTCGGCAAGCCGGTTGCCGAGATAGTCGACGGCCTCTCCAAGCTCGACCGCATCGAATTCCAGTCCAAGGAAGACGCCCAGGCGGAAAACTTCCGCAAGATGCTGCTGGCCATGGTGCGCGATGTGCGCGTCATCCTGATCAAGCTTGCCGACCGGCTGCATAACATGCGCACCCTGGATGCGGTCAGCCCGGAACAGCGCCGACGCGTGGCGCGCGAGACCATGGAGATCTATGCGCCGATCGCCAACCGCCTCGGCCTGGACAGCCTCTACCGGGAGCTGCAGGAACTGTCCTTCGCCCACCTGTATTCCCTGCGCTACCGGACCCTGACCAAGGCGGTCAAGGCCGCCCGCGGCAACCGGCGTGTGGGCATCAAGAAAATCCTCGAAAGCATCGAGGAGCGCCTGAAAGCCGCCAGCATCCAGGCCACCGTCTCGGGCCGGGAAAAGCATATCTACTCGATCTACAAAAAGATGGTCGAAAAGCACCTGTCCTTTTCCCAGGTGCTGGACATCTACGGCTTCCGGGTAGTGGTGACCGACGTGCCGGCCTGCTATTACGCAATGGGCGTGCTGCACCAGTTGTTCAAACCGGTGCCGGGAAAGTTCAAGGATTACATCGCCATCCCCAAGGTGAACGGCTACCAGTCGCTGCACACCACGCTGATCGGCCCCTACGGCATGCCGATCGAGATCCAGATCCGCACCCAGCAGATGAACCGCATTGCCGAGACCGGCGTCGCCTCGCACTGGCTGTACAAGAGCAGCGACGCCGAGCTGAACGAAGTGCAGCAGCGCACCCACCGCTGGCTGCAATCGCTGCTCGACCTGCAGAACCATTCCGGCGACGCCGCGGAATTCTTAGAGCACATCAAAGTCGACCTCTTCCCCGACGAGGTCTACGTCTTCACACCCAAGGGCCGGATCCTCGCCATGCCGCGGGGCGCCACCGTGGTGGACTTCGCCTATGCGGTGCATACCGACATCGGCAACCGCTGCATGGCCGCCCGCATCAACAACGAACTGGCGCCGCTGCGCTCCGAACTGAAGAATGGCGACCGGGTGGAAATCATCACCGCCCCGCATGCCCACCCCAACCCCGCCTGGCTCACCTACGTGAAGACCGCCAAGGCACGCTCGCAGATCCGCCATTTCCTCACGGTGATGCAGACCGGTGAGGCCAGCAAGCTGGGCGAACGCCTGCTCAACCAGGCCATGCGCGCGCTGGGCCGGCAATTGCCGGACGTGCCCAAGGACCAGTGGGAAAAGATGGTGCGTGACACCAGCGCGCACTCCCGCGGCGAGGTGCTGGCAGACATCGGTCTGGGCAAGCGGCTGGCCGCCATCGTGGCGAGAAAGCTGCTCCCGTCGGCCGAAAAGCAGACCGGCGATGCCAAGCCGCCCGGCTCCATCGTCATCCGCGGCTCCGAGGGCATGGCGGTGCAGTTCGCCAAATGCTGCAACCCCATCCCGGGCGATCCCATCATCGGCTTCATCAAGAAGGGCCAGGGGCTGATCATCCACACCCATGACTGCCGCTCCAGTCGTGCCCGCGGTGACCGCGACAAGTGGGTGGACGTCGAATGGGATCCAGATACCGACCGCATGTTCGACATCTCCATGCGCATCGTGGTGCTGGACCAGCGCGGCGTGCTGGCCAAGGTGGCAGCCGCCATCGCCGAAGCCGGTTGCAACATCGCCAACGTGTCGGTCGAGGAAGATCGCGGCATGTATGCCACCAACCAGTTCACCCTGCAGGTGGCCAACCGCCAGCATCTGGCCCGGGTGCTGCGCTCCCTGCGGCTCATCCCGGAAGTGGTGCGGATCACCCGCGTGCGGGGTTGATTGTTATCAAATAAAAGACCTAAGATTTATCAGCATTAGTCTGAAGGATCGATTGTTATCAGGACACTGATGCAGCCAGGTGCGCCGCATGCCATTGCTGCCAGCGCCAGGCATCGGCGCACATCACCTCCAGCCCGCGGTTGCCCCGCCACTGCAGTACCCGGTCAGCGCGGCTGGCGTCGGCAAAGCTGGACGCCACGTCGCCCGGCCGGCGTTCGGCAATCCGGTAAGGCACCGGGCGGCCTGAGGCCCGCTCGAAAGCCCGCACCACCTCCAGCACGCTGTGCC
>CAIPGJ010000478.1 GCA_903864555.1 uncultured Pseudomonadota bacterium
AAGCCCTCAACGGTCTGCTTGGGCAGGCCGTAGATCAGGTCGAAGTTGACCGAGCGGAAGCCGGACTGGCGCGCGGCATTCAGCGCCGACCAGGTCTGCTCGTAGCTTTGCACTCGGTTGATCGCCCGCTGCACCGTGGGATTGAAGTCCTGGACACCGAAGCTGGTGCGGTTGAAGCCCATTTCTGCCAGCGCCGGGAGCATCTCCGGGGTCAGCTTGCGCGGATCGATCTCGATGGCGTACTCGCCATCCGGATGCAACTGGAACTCCGAACGAATGGACTGCATCAGCGCCGCCATCTTCTCGGTACCGATGAAGGTGGGCGTGCCACCGCCCCAGTGCATGCCACGGACCTGGCGGTCGCCATCCAGGATACCGGCCACCAGGTGCATTTCGGCACGCAGGCGGTCCAGATAGGCATCGGCCTTGTCCTTGTTGCGTGTCACGACCTTGTTGCAGGCACAGTAGTAGCAGATCGTGTCGCAGAAAGGGTGGTGAACGTATAATGCCAATGGCCTTGCGAGACCGCCTATGGTGCGGTTTTCCAGGCAGCGCCGGTAGGCGTCACCATTGAAGGCTTCGATGAAGCGATCGGCAGTGGGATATGACGTATAACGCGGACCGCGACCGCCATATTTGCGGATCAACTCCCGATCAACGATGAGACTGGTAGTCATGTCCACGGCGGCAATCCGGTAATGAGGAAAGTGAGGCCTACTGTGCTCTTTGCAGCCGCGGCTCGATTTGATATGAGTCAACTTTCCGCATTCCGTGCAGCCGGAATGGTCATTTTGGCGGGCGGCCTCCCGGACCGTGCCGGAGGGTGTGCCAGCGAGCCCCCCGTCCAGCCCGGTTGCACTGCATGATCCTGACCAGAGGCCATCTGCTGCTGGTGCTCGGCCCGGTACTGGCCGCGTGCGCCTTCACCGCGCTGCTGGCCATGGCGGCCGGCCTGGGGGGGTTCTACCCGGCAGAGATGCTCACCATCGCCGGTGTCGTGGGCAGCCTGGTCGGCCTGATGACCGTCTTTGTCATCTACCGCCGCCTGTCGGAGCGCCGCGCCAGCGAGGACGCCCTGCGCAGCATGGAAGCGCGCTTCGGCGGCATCGTCGAGTCGGCCATGGACCCCATCATCACCGTGGACCAGACCCAGCGCATCGTGCAGTTCAACGCGGCGGCCGAGGCGGTGTTCCGCTGGCCGCGCGCCGCGGTCATCGGCCAGCCCCTGGACCTGCTGATCCCGGAGCGGCTGCGCGCATCGCACGCTGCCCACATCGAGCGCTTTGTCCAGACCGGCAGCAGTTCCCGGCGGATGGGCCGCAGCGACCTGCTGCTGGCCTTGCGCGCCAATGGCGAGGAATTCCCCATCGAAGCCTCCATCTCCCAGCACGTGCAGGGCGATCAGCGGCTCCTCACCGTGATCCTGCGCGACATCACCGACCGGCTGAGGGGCGAATCGGAGAGCGCGCGCAACGAGGCGCGCCTGCACGGCATCGTCGAATCCGCCATGGACGCCATCATCATCATTGATGCCGAACAGCGCATCCTGCTGTTCAACCAGGCGGCCGAAGTGGTGTTCGGCTGCCCGCGCGACCAGGCCGTGGGCGCCCCGCTCACCTGGTTCATCCCGGAACGCTACCGAAGTGGCCACGCGGCGCATGTCCACCACTTCGGCGAGGCCGGCACCAGTTCGCGCCGCATGGGCGCCTCGCGCATCGTCACCGGGCTGCGGCGCAACGGTGAGGAGTTCCCCATCGACGCCTCGATTTCGCAGGTCACCGAAAGCGGCGAGAAGTTCTACACCGTGATCCTGCGCGATGTCACCGAGCGGGTGAAATCCGAAGAGGCGCTGCGCCAGTCCCGTGAAGAGCTGCGCGAGCTGGCCATCGCCGCAAGTTCGGTGCGCGAGCAGGAGAAAAGCCGCATCGCGCGCGAGCTGCACGACGAGCTGGCGCAGTCCCTCACCGCGCTGAAGATGGACACGGCCTGGCTGCTGGAGCGACTGCCCACCGACAACGAACTGATGCTGGACAAGGTGCGCGCGATGCAGGGGCTGCTCGACACCACCGTGGCCTCGACGCGGCGCATCTCGGCCGACCTGCGCCCCATGATGCTCGATGACCTGGGCCTGGTGCCGGCAGCCGAGTGGCTGGCGCAGAACTTCACCCAGCGCAGCGGCATCCCCTGCGAGCTGTCGGTGGACCCCGGGCTGGCGCTGGAGGATCCACATGCGACAGCGATCTTCCGCATCCTCCAGGAATCCCTCACCAATGTCGCCAAGCATGCCCAGGCCACGCGCGTGGACGCGCACCTGGAAGCCAACGGCGACCAGCTGGTGCTGATGGTGAACGACAATGGCCTGGGGTTCTCCACCAGCAACCCACGCAAGCCCAATTCCTACGGCCTGATGGGCCTGCGTGAGCGCGCCTACCTGCTGGGCGGCACGGTGGATGTGGACAGCGCCCCCGGCAAGGGCACGCACATCGTGGTGCGCATACCGCACCCCGACTCAGTGAAGACCGAAGTGAAGCCCACGGTGAAGCCTGCTCGAGAAGCCGGCAGCGACAGAAAGGCAGGCCCATGATCCGCATCATCATCGCCGATGACCACACCATCGTGCGCGAAGGACTCAAGCAACTGCTCACGGCCTCCCCGGACATGTGCATTGCCGGCGAAGCCAGCGACGGCCACCAGGTGATGCAACTGGTGCGCGAAACCGAGTTCGACGTGCTGCTGCTGGACATGTCCATGCCCGGGCGCAGCGGCATCGACCTGATCAAGCTGGTGCGCGCGGAGAAGGCCAAACTGCGCATCCTCATCCTCAGCATGCACGAGGAACAGCAGTACGCGGTGCGCGCCATCAAGGCCGGTGCCTCGGGCTACCTGACCAAGGAAAGCGCCTCGGCGCAGCTGGTGTCGGCCATCCGCAAGGTGGCCGCCGGCGGCGCCTTCATCAGCGCCGAGGTGGCCGAACAACTGGCACTGGGAGCGATGCCCGATTCCGAGGGCCAGCCGCATGAAGCTTTGTCCGACCGCGAATACCAGATCTTCAGGCTGATCGCCGCCGGCGGCGCGGTGTCTGCCATTGCCGCGCAACTCAACCTGTCGGTGAAGACCGTCAGCACCCACAAGGCGCGGCTGATGCAGAAGATGGGTTTGCAGAACCAGTCGGAACTGATCCGCTATGCGATCACCCACAAGCTGGTGGATGCCGATCCCGGGGATGCCTGAGGTGGTCAGGCGACCCGGTGAACAAGTGGCCTGCGGTCGCTTGCGCCGTGGTGCGCCGCCGGCGAATTAAGAACCCGTAATAATCATCAATTTCAAACACCATACCTTATCATCATTAACTCCATGTAATGATTGATATCAGATGACCCGAGGAGAAGACATGTCCCTGCACATCGGATACCTGCTGCCCACCCGTGAGGCCGTGATGGAGGGCCGCCCGCAGGCTGCCCCGCTGATCGCGCTGGCCGAGCGCGCCGAAGCCCTGGGCTATGACTCGGTGTGGGCCGGCGACTCGCTGCTGGCGCGCCCGCGCCATGAGCCGCTGACCCTGCTGGCCTGCGTCGCCGGACGCACCCGGCGCGTGAAGCTGGGCACCGCGGTGTTGCTGCCCATCCTGCGTAATCCGGTGCTGCTGGCGCATCAGGTCGCCACGCTGGACCAGGTGAGCGAAGGCCGCGTCATCCTCGGCGTGGGCATTGCGAGCGACGTGCCCAATGTGCGCGCGGAGTTCCGTTCCGCCGGTGTGCCCTTCGAGAAGCGCATCGGCACGCTGCTCGAAGGCATGCGCCTGTGCAAGGCGCTATGGAGCGGTGAGCCAGTGGACTGGGACGGCCGCTGGCATGTCGAGCAGGGCGTGCTCGGCCCCCTGCCCTTCCAGAAAGGCGGTCCGCCGATCTGGGGCGGCGGTTCGGCCCCCGCCGCGCTGGCGCGCGCCGGCAAGTACTTCGATGGCTGGTTCCCCAATGGCCCGGACTCACAGCGCTGGGGCGAACAGTGGCGCCAGGTGCAGGCCATTGC
Organism: uncultured Pseudomonadota bacterium; assembly: GCA_903864555.1. The sequence goes on from CAIPGJ010000478.1 coordinate 4,030, forward strand.
CAGGGAAGCCGGGCGCGATCCGGCCAGCATATCCCCGGCCACCTACCTCACCCTCGCCGTGGATGACGATACCGCCAAGGCAGACCGGCGCATGGACGAATTCATGCTGGCCTACTACGGCCGGCGGCCCGACGTGGGCAAGAAGCGCGAGGTCTGCTTCGCCGGCCCGGCCAATGCCGCCGCCGAGTGGCTGCAGGGCTACGTCGAACAGGGCACGCGCAACCTGGTGCTGCGCTTCGCCGGCGAGCACGAGCGGCAACTGGAGATTTTCGCAAAACTGCGCTCGCAACTGGGGGGCTGAGGCCGACCGGCGGCCACAGGCCGCTGCCATCGACGAAGTGCTCCACCGGATCGCAGACAGGCAAGGGACTGCTGGCCAGCTGGCGGCACCTGCCTGATGGGCCAGCGGCCATGCCAAGGGATTTTCCCCGCGACATCTCCGGGACAGGCCTTGCGATGCGCCCCCCGCATGCGCAACATGTCTGCCTGACCAGCCGCCCTCTGGCGGCCAACCAGGAGAGGGCATCACGACATGCAGCGCAGCAAAGCTGACCCATCACGAAACGGCGGACACCGTGGCAACAAATCCGCCTTGCCGAGCAAGCCCTGCGCGGCATGCGCTCGCCCGATGAACTGGCGGCGCGCCTGGGCCCGCAACTGGGAGGCGGTACGCTATTGCTCCGAGGCCTGCCGGCGCCGCAAGGCGGCTGCAGCAGCGCTGCCGGACACTCGTGATGGCCGCTGAAGCGGCGCCATTGCGCCACCTGGTACTGGTGCTGGGCGATCAGCTCGATGCCGGTGCCGCTGCCTTCGATGACTGCGACCCCGCCCACGACGCCATCTGGATGGCCGAGGTGGCGGAGGAGTCAACGCATGTGTGGTCGAGCCAGCCGCGCATCGCGCTGTTCCTCGCAGCCATGCGCCATTTCGCGGCGGAACGTCGCGCTGCGGGCTGGACGGTGCACTACACCGCACTGGAGGATGCGGACAACAGCGGCACCCTTGCCGCGGAACTCACCCTCGCCCTGCTGCGCCTGCGCCCCGCAGGGCTGCGGCTCACCGCACCGGGGGACTGGCGCGTGCTGCAGGCGCTGCGCCAGGCCGCGGCAGCGGCCAGCGTGCCGCTCACCCTGTGCACCGATCGCCACTTCTACTCCAGCGTGCGTGACTTCGCCGAGCATGCGCACGGCCGCAAGCAGTTGCGGCTGGAGTATTTCTACCGCGAGCTGCGCCGCCGTCACAGCGTGCTGATGGAGGGCAACCAGCCGGCTGGCGGGCAGTGGAATTTCGACGCCGATAACCGTTCGGCCTTTCCACCTGAGGGGCCTGGCGCCGTGCCACAGGCGCCGCGCTTCGCCCCGGACGCCATCACCCGCGAGGTGATTGCGCTGGTGCGCCGGCGATTTGCCAGACACCCGGGCAGCCTAGAGGCATTTGCCTGGCCGGTCACGCGCAAGGATGCGCAGGCAGCGCTCGCGGTGTTCGTGCTCGAGCGCCTGCCGCAGTTCGGCCGCTGGCAGGATGCGCTGTGGCCGGGCGAGCCAGGGCTGTGGCATGCACAGCTGTCGGCCGCGCTCAACCTGAAGCTGCTTGATCCACGTGAGGTGGTGGATGCCGCCGAGGCCGCCTGGCGCTCAGGCGCCGTGCCGCTCGCCAGCGCCGAAGGCTTCATCCGCCAGATCCTCGGCTGGCGTGAGTACGTGCGCGGCATCTACTGGACGCAGATGCCCCGCTATGCGCAGGGCAATGCACTGCAGGCGGAGGCCGACCTGCCCGGCTTCTTCTGGACCGGCGATACCCACCTCCCCTGCCTCGCCGATGCCCTGCAGCAGACGCTGCGCCTGGGCTATGCACACCACATCCAGCGGCTGATGGTGATCGGCCTGTATGCGCTGCTGCATGGCGTGCAGCCGCAACAGGTGCATGCCTGGTTCCTTGCGGTGTATGTGGATGCGGTGGAATGGGTGGAGATGCCCAATGTGCTGGGCATGAGCCAGGCCGCCGACGGCGGGCTGATGGCGAGCAAGCCCTACATCGCCAGCGGCCAGTACATCCAGCGCATGAGCGCCGGCGCCTACTGCCGGCAATGCCCTTACGACCCGGCGGTGCGAAGCGGCCCGCGGGCCTGCCCGTACAACCTGCTCTACCGCGATTTCCTGATGCGCCATGAAACGCGACTGGCCGCCAATCCGCGCACGGTGATGCAGGTGCGCAACCTCAACCGGCTGAGTGAAGCGGAGCGCGCCACCATC
>CAIPGJ010000479.1 GCA_903864555.1 uncultured Pseudomonadota bacterium
ACTTCTTCTCCCGCCATTCCCACTGCATGGCAGTAAGCATGCGCGAGGATCATACAGCGGTGGAGAATGGCGATGAAACCAGCTTGGTTGGCCAAAATCCCCCCGCTGGCCTGCGGCCAGTCGGCCCCCTTTGACAAGGGGGTAAACCCATGCCTGCGCCGGCCCGCCGCCAGCACCATCCCCGGAATTCGGTAAAGCAGCTTTGACAAGGAGGCGCAAGCGCATGCCGACTTGGGCCAATGCCGACATTCAGTCGCCTGTGTGCGCCCGACGTCCGGGCCGCCCCATCCAGGCAAGGCTTGCCCCATAGCAGGCGCCCCACATCAGGTGGTCGGCCAGTTGCGGCAGGAAGGCCAGTGCGGCCACGGCGGGAAACAGTGCCGGGGCGATGAGTCCCAGGTCGAGCAGGGCAATCCCTGCCGATGCCGCCACGGCCCAGGCCGTCACGCCACGCCGCGGCAACACCAGGGCCAGCCCCATGGCCCAGAACAGCGAGATGCTGCCGTGCGCCACGCCGGCTGCCAACAGGATCTCTCCGGTTGAGTTGTCCCTGTCGCCGGTGGCCGACAGAATCATCAGCGCCGCCGCCCGAGTGGCCTCCATGACATCCCCGCCGCTGACCAGGGCATGCAGCGTCGAAGGCAGTCCGCTCAGCACGCTGGCGACGACCCAGGCGCACAGCACAGGGCGCAGTGGAAATGGCAGGGAGGAATGCATGCTCGTCAGTGTGTGGCCGGGTTTGTCTTTGTCAACAGTTGCGAATGGACAGGGTGGAGCCGGGATGTTACCTGCGCGCGATGCGTCCATTCGTGAAAACCGTCTCATCGGTCCGGCTTGGCGCCACAGCATGTCGCCGCAATCTGATAAGTTCCAGTGATGGAACTGGGACAATCGCGCAGGTCGCATCTGGTGTGGGCCGTCGCACGGGAACTGCTCGTCGAGTTGCGCCCCGTGGCCGGGCCGGTATTGCTGTTGCTGCTCACCACGCTGGGCCTGCTGTCGGGGGCGACACTGCCGGCATCCCCGACCGGCCTGAAGTCGGTCGGGCCCTATTTCCTGCTGGTCACCGCCACGGTGATCGCAGTCTGGTTCAATCGCGGCGCCGCGTTCATCGCCGCGGCCTCCTTGCTGGGCGCTTATACCACCTGGAACCTGCTGCTGGAGGGGGATGTGGGCAGTCCCGTGACGCGCGCTGTGTTCCTGATGACCGCCACGCTGGTGCCGCTCAACATCCTGCTGGCGGTGACGGTGGCCCAGCCGGGCTTCTTCCACCGGCAGAACTACCGCTGGCTGATCATCGCCATGGGGGAGATCCTGCTGGTGGTGTGGCTGGCCAGTGCCGGACACTCGCTGATTTCCGGCTCTGGCTGGCTCGGCTTGTTCGACCACTGGCTGCTGCGCTCACCGCCGACGCCACTGCCGGCGCGACTGCTGATCGCGGTGGCCTTCACGCTGGCGCTGATGCGCGGCTGGCCCAAGCCGCCGGCGCGCACACCCTTGCCGCTCGATCTGGCCATGGTGAGCGTGCTGGTGGCCTTCTTTGTCGCCTGTGAATGGGCGCAGGCCCCTGGCGCATACAGTGCCTACATGGCAGCGGCCGGGGCGATTCTGCTGCTGGCGTTGCTGCAGGAATCGCATCGCCTGGCGTTTCGAGACGAGTTGACCGGCCTGCCGGGCCGGCGTGCGCTGGAAGAGCGCATGCGCGGACTGGGCCCGGTGTATGTGCTGGCCACGGTCGATGTGGATCATTTCAAGCAATTCAACGACACGCATGGTCATGACACGGGTGACCAGGTGCTGCGCCTGGTGGCGGCGCGCCTGGCCGAGGTGGACGGTGGCGGCACCGCCTATCGCTATGGCGGCGAGGAATTCGTGGTGCTGTTCCCTGACCAGCGCCTGGAGCAGGCCATGCCGCACCTGGAAGAGGTGCGCAAGTCCATCGAAGGCTATCGCATGACAGTGCGCGCACCGGACCGGCCGCGCGACCGCAAGGCGGGTGCCGCCCTGCGCGGCGAGCAGCCCGTGGAGGCTATGGTGGAGAAGTCCCTGTCGGTCACCGTCAGCATTGGTGTCTCGGCAGCGACAGGCAAGCGGGATGCCGGCGAAACGCCCACCATGGTGCTCAAGTCGTCCGACGAAGCGCTGTATCGCGCCAAGAAGGCGGGGCGCAACCAGGTCAGCCGGTGAGGCTGGACGGCTGTGACTGAAATCAGCGTGGCGGGGCGACCAGAAAATCGGTGAAGGTTGCGTACACGAAGCCACGGTTTAGTGCGCGGGCTTTGGCTTCCTCACCCGGATCGAGAATGACCAGCGCGCGGTAAGGCGTGGTCTGGTGCAGGCCAACCGATGACAGCCATAAAACTTTCCCGGGAAAGGCCAGGTCCAGGGCAGGGTCGGGCAACTCGCTGTCGACGGTGAGGACGAACTGGTTACGCTTCACTTCGGGCGCGAATTCGACACCGTCGAGCAGGTTGCGCGTCCACATCTTGTAGGCGGCATGAAAGCGGGCACTCTGGCTTCCCCCGCCGCCCATCGCCTTGTAGGCGGGGCTTTCGTAGATGCCGGGCGAGTCCACGCTGTACATCGCCAGGAAGCGTGGCGGGGTGTGATCAAGCGCCTTGAACCGCTGCGCCGTGGTGAGTCCGGGTACGGCGAGCAGCTTGAGCAGGTAGCTGGCATAGTGCTCGTGCCAACCCGGTTCCAGGCTGGCATCGTCGAAGATGTGGTCGACCATGTAGATCATGCGTTTCTCCCTGTGTGCATGAATGAGTCCCGCGGTCACTCGACCTGGATGCTTGCGTCCTTGATAACCTTGGCCCAGCGTGGCACCTCGGCACGGACCAGGGTCGCCAGGGCCTCCGGAGAGCCGCTTGCCGCCTCGATGCCCTGCTTGGCCAGTGCCTCTAGCACATCCGACTGAGCGAAACCCTTGACGATTTCCGCATTGAGACGCCGGATGATGGCTTGCGGGGTTCCGGCCGGGGCGAACAGTGCATTCCAGCCGGAGGCCTCGTAGCCGGGCACGCCAGCTTCCGATACGGTCGGGATGTCGGGAAAGATCGTGGAGCGCCTGGCACCCGTCACCGCGAGTAGCAGCAGCTTGCCCGCCTTGATGTGGGGCACGATGGCCGGGCTGTTGAACTGCACCGGAATGCGCCCCGAGAGCGTGTCGGGGATCATGCCGCCCCCCACGCCCTTGTAGGCAATATGGGTCATCTGCACCTCGGCCATGGCGTTGAACAATTCCACCGCGATGTGAGTGGTGGTGCCGGTGCCCGCCGATGCGTAATTGATCTTGCGCGGCTGTGCCTTGGCCAGGGCGATGAGGGCCTTGACGGACTTGGCCTCGAAGCTCGGGTGGACGGCGAGCAGCAGCATATAGGAAGTGAGCAGCGACACGGGTTCGAAATCGCGGATCGGGTCATAACCGGCATTGCTGTACAAACTCGGGTTGATGGTGAAGAAATTGGCGGCTGTCATGAGCGTGTAGCCGTCGTTCGGGGACTTGGCCGCGATATTGATACCGATGTTGCCCCCGGCACCCTGACGGTTATCCATCACGACGGGCTGGCCCAGGCCAGCGCTCAGCTTGCCGGCGGCCAAGCGGCCCACCGTGTCTACCACGCCGCCGGGCGGGAAGGGCACGATCATGCGCAGCGGCTTGGCGGGATAGGTCTGTGCCGAGGCGGGCCCTTGGGACAACAGGAGCACACCCGCAACGGCGCTGGCGCATTGGAGCAATCGGTTCATGGCCTGGATCTCCTGAAGAAAAGGTGGGGTTGCCCGATGGGGAAATTTGCAATGCGGTCTAGCGCTCGTTGGGGGTATTGACCTGATAGGCGGCGTTGCGTCCGGCCATGCGCCCTGAGGTAAAGGCCCAGCCCAGATGATGGCCATGACCTTTCAGGAGCATGCCCGAGAGTCCCATGATCCCGGCTGCATAGAGTCCCTCGATGGGCTGGTCTTCGTGGCCGAGCACCTGCAGTTCACCATTGACGGCCAGACCCCCATCAGCCGTCGCCACGTAGCTCCTGACCGGCCCCAGTGAGAAGAATGGCCCGGCTTCAATGGCGGCCAGTGCTTCGCCCCGGGGATTGCGCCGGCCCGCCTGCACCGCCTGGTTGTATTCCGCGACCGAGTCCTGCAGCGTCTTCGGATCCACGCCGATCTTTCGGGCCAGACCGGCAAGCGTGGGCGACTCGGCATAGACATCGGGGCGGCTGCGCCGGTAGTCGGGCAGATAGGCGTAGGCCACGCCCGCCGCGGTCGAGATGAAATAGGGGTAGGCAGTCAGGCGTTCGGCCAGCTTGCGGTCGAAAATCACAAAGCCGCTTTGTTCGGGCTGTTCCGCCAGCTTCCAGACGGGCTTGTCGAATTCGTCACAGAAGCGCGCGCCGGATTTGTTGACCAGAATGGCGCCGAACTCGAACAACTCCCCGGTGAGGCCCAACACGGTGGTGAGAAAGCTCAGCACGAATGGCCGGATGAGCCAGTCTGGCAGATGATCGAGCGCCCAGGCCATGAATCCGGTGAGCGGTGGCCAGGGCGGAATGGCCATGATCCAGTTCTTCCGCGGCGGTGGAACGAAGCGGATGCCGGCGTTGACCACATCGCCGTTGAGCACCCTGGCCCCGAGCTTCATGGCCATGATGTGGCCATCACCGGTGTTGGTGGGGTTGATGGGGGAGATGCGTGCAATAGCCTGTGATGCGAACCGTTCCTTCAGCTCCGGACTGGCACTGAAGTCGCCCGTGGCGAGTATCAATCCGCCGCGTGCTACAAAGCGCTCAACGCGCCCATCCTGGGTGCTGCAGTCCACGCCAACGGCACGGTTTCCCTCCATCACGATGTCGAGGCCGCGCTTTTCCAGGCGGATGTCGACGCCGATGGCGCGGGCATGTCTTTCCAGGTGATAGATGAAGGAACGCGAACTGGGCAGCACGTTGTGCATGCGCGACTTGCGATGGGGCGGCTCGATCAAGGGACCATAGAAGCGCACCCCAAGAGACATCAACCAGCGCAGGGTCTCGGGCATGTTTTCAACGAGTACCCGGCGCAGAGCGTGATTGTCATTAGCGCTCCTGCTGGCCTCCTTGTTGAAGGCTTCCAGGTCGTCGAAATGCGCCGCCGGGCTGTCCTTGATGCCACGCTTGAACTGATGGGGTGTGGCGCTGGCTGACATGGAGCCCACCGATCGGCCCGCCGACCCCCCGAGCTCGGCGTTCTTCTCCAGCAGGATGACGTGCCGGCCTTGGGTGCGGGCAGAAATGGCCGCGGCCAGACCCGATCCGCCGCCGCCGAGCACGACCACGTCAGCCGTGATTACTGCACTGGGTGCGGGCACGACTACCTCCTCTGATGGAAATCCGGTCTGCTGCCGGTTGTTACGCACTTTACTACAAGGGTGTCGCGAGCTCTCAATGGTTGTTTGCCTGACAGAGTCCTTTCGCACCGGACGACGGCAATGGGCCTGAACCAGGGCGACCTCCCGCATGCGAACGCGTGCGTGATGTGCCGCCCTGCAGGTCTGTATCCGCCGCCGGGTTCAGTTCTCGTTCGGTGTACACACCCGATAGGCCGCATTGCGTCCGGCCATGCGACCCGAAGTGAAGGCCCAGCCCAGGTGGTGGCCATGGCCCTTCAGCAGCATGCCTGACAGGCCCATGATGCCGGCTGCGTAAAGCCCTTCGATGGGCTGGTCATCCGGGCCAAGCACTTCGAGGCGCTCGTTCACGGCCAAGCCGCCATCGGAGGCCACGGTGTAGCTCTTCACCGGCCCCAGCGCATGGAAGGGACCTTCCTCGATGGGGGTGAGTGGGTTGCCCGCCGGATTGGTGCGACCCTGCGCGATGGCCTCGTTGTGCTGTCTGACCGAGGCAGCCAGCAGGCCTGGCTCTGCGCCGATCTTCTTCGCCAGCGCTTCCAGTGTGGGCGCGCTGGCATACACATCCGGACGGCTGCGCCGGTAGTCGGGCAGGTACGCATAGGCAATGCCGGCTGCGGTGGAGATGAAGTAGGGATAGGCAGTGAAGCGCTGCGCCAGCCTGGCATCGAAGATGACATAGCCGATCTGTCCCGGCTGCTCTGCAAGCTTCCACACCGGCTTGTCGAACTCGTCGCAGAAGCGCTCGCCGCCCTGGTTCACCAGCATGGCACCCTGCAGGAACAATTTGTCCGTGAGCCCGAGTACTGCGGTGAGAAAACTCAGGATGAAGGGGCGGATCAGCCAGCCGGGGAATGTCTCCAGCGCAAAGGCCATGAAGCTGGTGATGGGCGTCCAGGGTGGAATCGCCATGACCCAGTTCCGGCGTGCCG
>CAIPGJ010000480.1 GCA_903864555.1 uncultured Pseudomonadota bacterium
GGGCTCAGTCTGCACGGCATGGCCAGCGCCTGGCCGGAACTGCTGGGTACGGCACGCATGAAGGCAATGGACCATGACACGGTGGTCCATCAACTGCTCAAGGCCGAGGGTGCCCAGCGTGAGGTGCGTTCTATGGCCTATCAGATGCGTGCGGCCCGTTTCCCGGCGCACCGCGATCTGACCGGCTTTGCCTTTGATCAGGCCAAGGTGGATGAGGCGCTGGTGCGGGACCTACACCAGATGAAGTTCGTGGAATCCGCGCACAACCTGGTGTTCGTGGGTGGCCCCGGCACCGGTAAAACACACTTGGCGACGAGCCTGGGCATTGAGGCGATCCGCGTGTATGAATCGCCCCGGGATTTGAGGAGGCTCCAACCTTTGAGAGAATGGAGCCATGAACAAGTCGAACAAGTTTTCACCTGAAGTCCGGGAACGTGCAATACGGCTGGTGCAGGAGCACCGGGGCGAATACCCATCGCTGTGGGCTGCCGTTGAATCGATTGCACCCAAGATCGGCTGCGTGCCCCAGACCTTGCTGGATTGGGTAAAGCGCGACGAGGTTGATAGCGGGCAGCGCGATGGTCTGAGCACCAGTGAGCGAGAGCGCATCAAGGCCCTGGAACGCGAGGTCAAGGAACTGCGTCGGGCCAACGAAATTCTCAAGACGGCCAGCGCTTTTTTTGCCCAGGCGGAGCTCGACCGCAAACTCAAGTCCTGAAGGCTTACATCGACCGCTACCGGGATGCCTACGGGGTCGAGCCGATCTGCAAGGTCTTGCAGATTGCCCCGTCATGTTACAGGCATCATGCCGCACAACGGCGCAACCCGGCGCTTCGCTGCAACCGCGCCAAGCGTGACGATGAAGTCATCACCGAGGTGCAGCGCGTCTGGCATGCCAACATGCAGGTTTACGGTGCAGACAAGGTCTGGAAACAGCTTAACCGGGAGGGCATTGGCATTGCCCGCTGTACGGTCGAGCGTCTGATGAAGCGTCTGGGCTTGCAGGGCGTTCGCCGTGGTAGGGTGGTGCGAACCACCGTGCCGGATGCCTCGGCACCTTGCCCGCTGGATCGGGTCAACCGGCAGTTCAAGGCCGAGCGTCCGAATCAGTTATGGGTCTCGGACTTCACATACGTCTCGACCTGGCAGGGCTGGCTGTATGTGGCTTTCGTGATCGACGTATACGCCCGGCGCATTGTGGGCTGGCGCGTCAGCAGCGCCATGAGAACGGACTTCGTGCTCGATGCGCTGGAGCAGGCGCTCTACGACCGCCAGCCGCAGAACTCAGATGCCTTGGTGCACCATTCGGACAGGGGCTCACAATACGTTTCCATCCGATACACCGAGCGACTGAGCGAAGCGGGCATAGAGCCTTCGGTGGGCAGCCGGGGCGACAGCTACGACAACGCCCTGGCCGAGACGATCAACGGGCTGTACAAGACGGAGTTGATCCACCGCCGGGCTCCTTGGAAGACCAGGGAGTCTGTGGAACTGGCCACACTGCAATGGGTGCACTGGTTCAACCACATCAGACTGCTTGAGCCGATCGGGTATATCCCTCCAGCAGAAGCTGAGGCAAACTATTGGCGGCAAATCGCCAATCATCAGGCCCTTGAAATGGCCTGACTTAAACCAACTGGCCTCCTCGAAACCCGGGGCGATTCACCCATCCCCCGCCGCCGCGATGAATTCGCGCAAAATCTTCTGTCGGAAGGCACTGCCACCGGTCGGAGATCCAAGCAAGATCAGCTGAACAAGCACCACGTGTAAAGCACGAAGTTCCACGTGAATCCGGCCGATGGAATCCAGCACAGCCATTCACTTGTACTTTTCCCGTATGTGGTCGAAAATCAATGCAGTCCTAGCTTCAACGGCTCAGATCTGATTAAAAAATATGCAGA
>CAIPGJ010000481.1 GCA_903864555.1 uncultured Pseudomonadota bacterium
CCGCGACAAGGTCGACGTGCTGGTCGGGACGGTCCACTCGGGCGTGCAGGCCGGCATGGTCAAGATCGCCCGCGAGACCGGCGTGCTGCACATCATCCCCAATGCAGGGGTGGAGGCGGCCACCGGGGCGCTGTGCGCACCGAACATCTTCCGCAGCTCGTTTGCCAACGGCCAGCCGGCCTACCCGGTGGGCAAGGTGGTGGCCGACCGCGGCCTGAAGAACGTCGTGACCCTCGCCTGGAAGTACGGTGCGGGCGAAGAGTCCGTGGCCGGCTTCAAGGACTCCTTCCTCAAGGGCGGCGGCAAGATCGTCAAGGAGCTGTGGCTGCCGTTCCCCAACGTGGAATTCCAGTCGCTGCTGACCGAGATCGCCTCGCTCAAGCCCGATGCCGTGTTCGTGTTCTTCGCCGGCGGTGGTGCGGCCAAGTTCCTCACCGACTGGAAGGCGGCCGGGCTCAAGGGTCGTATCCCGCTGTTCGGCACTGGCTTCCTGACCGAGGGTGTGCTGGAGGCCGTGGGCGACGCCGCCGATGGTCTCGAGACCGTGATGCACTACGGCGATGGCATCGACACGCCGCGCAACCGCGCTTTCCGGCTGGCCTACGCCAAGGCCTTCAAGCTGCAGCCCGATGTGTATGCCGTGCAGGGCTACGATGCCGGCCTGCTGTTTGCCGCCGGCATGAAGGCGGTGAAGGGCGATGTATCGAAGAAGAAGGAGATGATCGCCGCCATGCGCGCCGCCCCCATCGACAGCCCGCGCGGCAAGTGGACGCTGTCGAAGTCGCAGAACCCGATCCAGGACATGTACCTGCGCAAGGTGGTGGGCAAGGAAAACCGCGTCACCGGCGTGGCCATGAAGGCACTGGATTACCCGTCATCGGCCAGCTGCAAGATGCCGGCGTAGAAGGGCCTGAGATTGCGAGGGGAGACATCCCCTCGCGCTCCCCCGGCGTAGGACGAGGCCGGGTCTGAGATAATGCAAAGCCGTCGGTGCCATCACCGCCGGCTTTGTTTTTTGGTGAACGACCAGCCCCCGTGGACTTCCCCACCTTCCTGATCCAGCTCCTCAACGGCGTCCAGTACGGGCTGCTGCTGTTTCTTATCGCCAGCGGGCTGACGCTGATCTTCGGCATCATGGGCATCATCAATCTCGCGCACGGCAGCTTTTACATGCTGGGCGCCTACCTGGCGTTCTCGCTGGCCGAAGGCCTGGGCAGCCTCTGGCTGGCCATTCCCGCCGGCATCGCGCTCTCGGTGCTGTTCGGCCTGGCGCTCGAATGGGTGCTGATCCGCCATCTCTATGATCGCGACCATCTCTACCAGGTGCTGCTCACCTACGGGCTGATCCTGGTGTTCGAGGAACTGCGCAGCATCCTGTGGGGCGACGATGTGCACGGCGTGAAGGTGCCGGAGGTGCTGGCAGCGTCGATCCCGCTCACCGAGACGCTGAGCTATCCGGTCTACCGGCTGGCCATGTCGGCGGTGTGCCTGGTGCTGGCGCTGGCCATGTGGTGGGTCATGCGGCGCACGAAGCTGGGCATGATCATCCGCGCCGGCAGTGTCAATCGCGACATGGTGCAATCGCTGGGTATCGACATCACGCTCATCTACCGCATCGTGTTCGCGGCCGGTGTCGGGCTGGCGGCCTTTGCTGGCATGATCGCGGCCCCGTCCTCGTCGGTGTTCCCGGGTATGGGCAATCAGGTATTGATCATCTGCTTCGTGGTGGTGGTGATCGGCGGCATCGGCTCGGTGCAGGGTGCGCTGATCGGCGCCATCCTTATCGGGCTGGTCGATACCTTCGGCAAGGTGGTCACCGTAGAGATCGGTGGCTTCCAGTTGCTGCCGCAGTTGGCCGGCGTCACCGTGTACCTGCTGATGGCGGTGATCCTGCTGTGGCGGCCCGAAGGCCTGTTCCGGAAGGGCGGGTAACGGTGATGGCGAATCCCGCTGCCGGTCGGGGTAACTCTTTTGCGGGCGCGGTGGTGCTGCTCGCCTGCCTGGCTGCACTCGCGCTGCTGCCGCTGGGCGCCGACAAGTTCTACGTGCAGCTGGTCACCAAGATGATGATCATGGCGCTGTTCGCCATGAGCCTCGATCTGCTGATCGGCTACACCGGGCTGGTGAGCTTCGGCCATGCCGCCTATTTCGGTGTGGCGGGCTATGTGCTGGCTTACGCCGCGCCGCAGTACCAGGCCGCCTCGCTGTGGGTCTCGCTGCCGCTGGCCATGGCGGTGTCGGCGCTGCTGGCGTTGGTGATCGGCCTTTTCGTGCTGCGCACCTCGGGGGTGTACTTCATCATGGTGACGTTGGCCTTCGCGCAGATGCTGTACTTCGTGTTCCACGACACCAAGCTCGCGGGCGGCACCGACGGCGTCTACATCTACGTGCGGCCCGACGCGGCATTGCCGGCGTTTTTGCCAGGAGCCCTGGGCGAGTGGGCGGGCGGCTGGAAGCCTTTCGACCTGGAGAACTTCGTCCATTTCTACTACGTGGTGATGGGCCTGCTGGTGCTCACCTGGCTGCTGCTCCGCCGTGTGCTGGCCTCACCCTTCGGCCGCGTCATCGCCGGCATCAAGGTCAACGAGCCACGCATGCGCTCGCTGGGCTACGCCACCTTCCGCTACAAGCTGGTGTGCTTCGTCATCGCCGGCACGCTGGCCGGCATGGCGGGCTATTTCGCCGCAGCGCAATTCGGCTTCGTCAACCCGGACATGCTGGGTTGGCACCTCTCGGGCAGCGCCATCATGATGGTCATCCTGGGCGGCATGGGCAGCCTCTCGGGCGCGGCGCTGGGCGCCTTCGTGATGATGCTGCTCGAACTCGTGTTTCAGGGCCTCACCAAGCACTGGCAGCTGCTCATGGGCGGCACCATCGTGGCGGTGGCGCTGCTGCTGCCGCACGGCCTGCTCGGCACGCTCACGCACTGGTGGGCCGCGCGGAGGCAGGCTCAGGTGCCGGCGCAGGCGCCGGGACGGGCTGTGGAGCAGGGGCAGGGGAGCCGCGTGCCGTGAGCCGGCCCACATCCGCGACGGATCCGGCCCTGCGCCCGCATGGCAGCGCGAGCCCGGGGCCGGCTGCGCCGCGTGAGTGCATTCTGCGCACCGAAGCGCTGTCGCGGCATTTCGGCGGGCTGGTCGCCGTGCGCGAGGTCTCGCTGGAGTGCCATGTCGGCGTGCTGCACGCGGTGATCGGGCCCAACGGCGCGGGCAAGACCACCCTCATCAACCTGTTGTCGGGGGATCTCGCGCCCACCGCCGGGCGCATTAGCCTCGCTGAAAAGGGAAGCCTGTCGGATGTCACCGGGCTGCCGGCGCATCGCATTTCTCGTCTGGGTGTCGGCCGCAGCTACCAGAAGACCAACATCTTCCTGCCCTTCACGGCCTACGAGAACTGTCGCATGGCCGCGCAGGCGCGCCTGCAGGCCTCCATGCGCTTCCTGCGGCCCGCGCATGCGCACCAGCCCACGCGCGAGGCGGCCGAACGCGCGCTCGCCATGGCCGGGCTGGAGCAACGCGCGGATGTGGTCGCCGCGGCGCTCTCGCATGGCGAGCAGCGCCAGCTCGAGATCGCCATGACGCTGGCCACCGGCCCGCGCCTGCTGCTGCTCGATGAGCCGCTGGCGGGCATGGGCGCCGAGGAGTCGGTGCGCATCGTCGAACTGTTGAAGCGCCTGCGCGCCGACCATGCCATCCTGCTGGTGGAGCACGACATGGACGCCGTGTTCGCGGTGGCCGACACGCTCACCGTGATGGTGGAGGGCGCAGTGCTGGCGACGGGGGCGCCCGAGGATATTCGTGCCAATCGCGCGGTGCAGGAGGCCTATCTCGGCACGGCGGAGCCCGCGTAGGTAGGGCTCGGCGAGCTGGCCGGCTGGGATCGGGCAATGTTTGGGCACTGCATCGGTGCCGCAGGGGTCCAGCGTAGTGATAAGAATAATCATGGGCAGGCAAAAGGGGATGGGACATCATGAACGAATTTGATTACATCGTGGTGGGGGCGGGGGCGGCCGGTTCGCTGCTGGCGGCGCGACTCGCCGACAGTGGCGCAAAGGTGTGCGTGCTCGAGGCGGGGCCGCGCGACACCAATCCCTTCATCCACCTGCCGGCCGGCTACGTGAAGGTGCTGTTCGACCCGCGCGTCACCTGGCAGCTGCAGAGCGATCCCTGCGAGGGCACCGGCGGCCGCGCGCTCACCATTGCGCAGGGGCGGGTGCTGGGCGGTTCGTCCTCCATGAACGGCATGATCGCCGTGCGCGGCCAGCGCGATGACTACGACGACTGGGCCGCGCTGGGCAATGCCGGGTGGAGCTATGCCGAGGTACTGCCGTACTTCAAGCGCCTCGAGCGCCGCATCGACGGCAAGGGGCATGCGGGCGACGACTTCTATCGCGGCCGCGATGGCGCCTTTCCGGTGAAGGTGCCCGACTTTCCCAACGCGCTTTGCGATGCTTTCATCGCCAGCGCGGCGGCCTGCGGCGTGCCGGCCAACCCGGACTACAACGGCGTCCGGCAGGAAGGTGCAGGCCGTCTGCAGAGCAACATCCATCGCGGCAAACGCGTCAGCGCGGCGCGTGCCTTCCTGCATCCTGCCGCGACGCGCGGCAACCTCGACATCCGCACCCAGGCGCTGGCCAGCCGGGTCCTGTTCGAAGGCCGCCGCGCAACGGGTGTGGAATACATCGACGGCGACGGCCGCACGCAGACGG
>CAIPGJ010000482.1 GCA_903864555.1 uncultured Pseudomonadota bacterium
CGTGCAGCAGCAGCTGGAATTGCGAGGTGAGGTGCATGTGGGCATACACCGAGGGGCAGTCGCGGAAACGAAAGCGCAGCGCCTCGGGTGCGCCGTCCGTACCATCGAGCAGCACCTGGCAGGCGTAGGCCACGCCGCCGGAGGCGCTATCGCGCCAGGGCAGTTGGGCGGCATCGACGATGTGGCAGCGTTGCATGGTCATCGTGGCAGATTGTGTTTGCCCGCTGGCAAGCGGGGCGACCAGGGCATATTACCGTTTATCCCCGGGGTGGTTCAGGTCGCTGGCCGGCGGCAGGGAAGGGGGCAGCGGAAGGTGGGCAGGACAAGTCAATGGCAGCAGGGTGTCGCACAGCGGGTGTCGCACAGCGGGTGTAGCACAGCGGGTGTCGCACAGCGGGCGCCTGTCATGTCCCCCGACCACCGCATGGCAAAATTGCCCGCTTGAACAGGAATGCCGCCATGAAAACCAAAACGACGAACGCCCGGCCAATCCGGCGCGTGGTGACCGGGCAGGACGCCCAGGGCCGCTCCCTGGTCATCAGCGACGCCCCGGCGCCCAATGATCACCAGAACCTCGGCATCAGCCGCTATTTCACCGACATCTGGGTGTGGAACGACAGCCCTGCGCCGCTCTCGGGCCACGGCGAGGCGGGCGACGGCCCTTATGAATTTCCTTCACCGCCCGATGGCGGCCACCTGCGGGTGGTCGAATGGCCGGCCAAGCCGCGCGACTACGACCCGGCCACCGACACGGAACGCGTGCCGGTGCACGAGGCCAAGCACCGTCCCCCGGGCAAGCGCACCTGGGACAAGGGCGGCAATGACGCCTATACCTCGGCCATCCACAAGACCGAGACGGTGGACTATGGCATCGTGCTGGCCGGCGAACGCGAACTCATTCTGGATGATCGTGAGCTGGTGATGCGCCCCGGCGACACCATCATCCAGGTGGCCTCCTGGCACCAGTGGCGCTGGACCCGTCCGGACACGCACGGCCTGATGGCCTTCGATTTTGTCGCTGCGCGCTTTGACAACATCCATCTGGGCGAACCGCCCAAACCGGTGCCCATGCCGGCCCTGCCCGAGGGCGTGAAACCGGCGCGTCGCATCGTCACCGTGGACCGCGGTCCGGGCGAGCCCAACTATGTCTGGGATGGTCCCTCGCATGATGTGCGCATCGATCCGGCGCGTCCCGGTTTTGCCTCGGCGCGCCTGTGGGTGACCGATGCCACGCCGGCGAAGATCGAATTCGAAACCCTGCACCTGCCGCACAGCCTGGAGCCGCCGGGCAATGGCTCGGTGCTGCGCATCGTTACCCATCCGCCGGATGCCCTGTGGCAGGGCAGGGTGGGGCCGACCCAGGTGCGCGAGCATTTCGAGCGCATGGGTTCGCCCGGCGCCCTGGTGGCCACGCCCTCGGGCCCGCATCCCTACCTGCAACAGACGGCCACGCTGGATTTCTGCATCGTGCTGGAGGGTGAGCTGGCGCTGGTGCTGGACAGCGGGGCGGTCAGGCTGCAGGCTGGCGAGATTGCCGTGGTGCGCGGCAACCGCCACGCCTGGAGCAACCCGACCCGCCAGCCGGCGGTGGTGGCCATCGCCTCGCACGCCGGACGGCGCTGAAGCGGGGCACGCTGGCGCATCCGTATAATCGAACTGGTGCAGGCAGGTGACTTTCGAGGCAAGCGACGCCACGACAGCAGGCCTGAGCGGCCGCAGACAATGACGAGGAGATCAAGATGAAACTTTCCATACCGAACATGTTTCCCCGCGAGGACAAGATCCACGTGGTGCGTGACAACGAGACCGAAACCTGGCGCAGCGACTTCAGCGAGCGCAAGGCCGAAGTGCCACAGTTGCTGCTGGTCGAGCAGCAGATCCCGGATTCGCAGATCCTGCCGCACTACCATGGCATTGATCAGTTCCAGATCTTCATGGACGGCAATGGCCGCCTGGGCAACCACAAGATCGCACCCATCTCTCTCCACTACACCAATGCCTGGACCGGTTACGGTCCCATCGTGGCCGGCCCCCAGGGCATGTCCTACTACGTGGTGCGTCCCGGCTTCGACGTGCTGGGTTCGCAGTACCTGCATACGCCCGAAGGTCGCGCCAACATGAAGAAGGGCGGCAAGCGTTTCCTGCTGGCGGAGAACCTCAACGTCCGCACCAC
>CAIPGJ010000483.1 GCA_903864555.1 uncultured Pseudomonadota bacterium
CTTCATTCCCATGCTGACCTTGGGTATTCCCTCCAATGTCATCATGGCCATGATGGTCGGCGCGATGATGATCCAGGGTATTGCTCCCGGACCGCAGGTGATGAACGAGCGTCCCCAGTTGTTCTGGGGCCTGATCGCCAGTATGTGGGTCGGCAACGTGATGCTGGTGATCCTGAACATGCCGATGATTGGCCTGTGGGTGAGCCTGCTGAAGGTGCCTTACCGCATCCTCTACCCCTGTATCCTGGTGTTCTGCGTGATCGGTGTGTACTCCATCAACAACAATGCCTTCGATGCCATCCTGACAGCCCTGTTCGGCCTGTTCGGTTACATCCTGGTCAAGGTTGAGGCGGAGCCTGCCCCGATGCTGCTGGGCTACATCCTGGGACCACTCATGGAAGAAAACCTGCGCCGAGCGATGCTGCTGGCACGGGGTGACTTCTTCGTGTTCTTCCAGCGCCCGATCAGCGCCACGCTGCTGGTGATCTCGATCCTGTTGCTGGTCTTCGTGCTCCTGCCGAACATCCGCAAGAAGCGCGACGTGGCTTTCGAAGCCGACGACTGATCCAGTCGGTTTCTGCCGGAAAAAACGCAAGCTTCGGCTTGCGTTTTTTTTTGCCTCCAAGCGGAGGCGGGTATGCCCTGTGTGTGTCTAGCCAGGAGCCTTGCCGGGCCGCCACAGCACATCCCCAGAGGCGCCTTCGGTGCGGTTCAGCACGCGGCTGATGATGAAAAGCAGGTCAGACACGCGGTTGAGGAATACGCAGGAGGCGGGGTTCACCGTTTCTATGCGTGAGAGGGCGACCAGCGAGCGCTCCGCACGCCTGCAGACTGTGCGTGCCAGATGCGCGAGTGCCGCGGCTCGGGTGCCGCCGGGAAGGATGAATTCCTTCAGCGGGGGCAGGTCGGCATTGAAGCCATCCATCAGCTGCTCCAGGTGTCCGGCATGCTGTTCATTCAGGACGATACGGCCGGGGATGCAGATCTCCCCGCCCAGATCGAACAGGGCGTGCTGAAGATCATGAAGCGTGGCGGCAATCGCTGGCGGGACTGCCTCGGCCAGCAGCAGGCCCACACAGCTGTTGAGTTCGTCGATGTCACCCATGACATCGACGCGCAGGCTGTCCTTGGCGATCCGGGAGCCATCTCCCAGGCCTGTATCGCCGGTGTCGCCGGTACGTGTATAGATTTTGGATAGACGATGACCCATGGGTGTGCTTCCTCGGGGAGGGCGCATGCAGCGCATTGAAAGGCAGGAAGGGCAGGGAGCCCGGCGAAAATATAGCATGGGAAGGGATCCGTCAGGCCGCGCCGGAGGGTGCAAACATCGATGTGATGTATCCTTCACATTCCCTGCAAGAATCGGGCTGCTGCGTGGGCCGCCATCTGCCCTCCGCCACTGAAAACAACAATGTCAAAAGAACCCGAAGCGACGCCGATCATCGACCGTTCGGTCATCGGTTTCGGGGTCGCCGCGGCCCTTGCCGGTGGCATCTGCCTCTGGTTGCGGGGTACCGAGGCTTTCATGCGTGCCCTGACCATGGCAGGAACGACCCTGGCCGAGGTTACGCCACAGATCGTCGGTGGCGTCCTCATCGCGGGCTTCGTCCAGGTGCTGATCCCCAAGGATGCGATTTCCCGCTGGCTGGGCGCCGAAGGCGGCATGCGCGGATTGCTGATTGCTGAAGTCGCCGGCGCGTTGACCCCTGGCGGTCCTTTCGGTTCCTTCGCACTGGTCTACGCCCTGGGCAAAGTGGGTGCTGACATAGGCGTGCTGATCTGCTATCTCACCTCCTGGACCACGCTCAGTGTGTTGCGCCTGCTGATCTGGGAAATCCCCTTCCTGGGCTTGGAATTTTCGCTGGTGCGCTTCATTATTTGCTTGCCCATGGGCATCATCGCCGGTCTGATCGCCCGCCGGCTGGCCAGCCACTGGGGCTGGCGCACCGAGAGCATTGTCCGATGATCATTTCCTTCATCATCGTCTGGACGCTGGTCCTTGTGTTGTGGCGGATCGCCGCCCGGCGTTCCGGCCAGGAAGTGAAGCGCTCGGTGCGCCTGGGCATCAACCAGGGCCGCATGCTGCTGGTGCGCATGCCCCTGGCCCTCCTGCTGGGCGCCTTCCTGGTGGAAATCATTCCGCCCGAACTGTTGCAGCAGGCACTCGGGCCGGAGACCGGATTTCAGGGAATACTCATCGCCTCGGTGGCCGGCTCGATGCTGCCCGGCGGCCCGTTCATCTCGTTCCCCATCGCGATTGCCTTTTTCAAGGCGGGAGCCGGTGCGCCGCAACTGATGGCGCTGCTGACCGGCTGGTCCATCTGGGCAATCCACCGCACGCTTAATTTCGAGCTGCCGATGATGGGCACAAGATTCATTGCGCTGCGCTGGGCCAGTTCATGCCTGTTTCCGCCGTTCGCCGGCCTGGCGTGCGCACTGGTCCTGCACTGGATGAACCTCAGTCTGGGGTGATCAGCAGGATTCCCGCGGGACATAGGACTGTCAAGGGCCGCCTATCAGGAATATGTCCCCTCGCATTGTTAGGCACGCTTCGTCCTTGCCGCTGAATCCGGACGCTTGATGTGCCCGGCCTGAACGGCAGCCGTCTAACCTTGAGAGCGCTGTGGGCCGGAGGCGCCTTGCGCTGTAGGCAGCCGCTGGACATTGGCCCCCTCGCCGACTTGACTATCACGAGAAGATTCGGCACGTGATTCGTCGATCTTGCGGTTCACCTGCCCGAGGATGCTGAGCACGATGAACAGGGTTTCATGGATGTGTGCGGCATGCCGCTCCGCCCGGGCGCTTCCTGCCAGGTGCGCGCAGGCGATGGAGAAAAGAAAGCACAGC
>CAIPGJ010000484.1 GCA_903864555.1 uncultured Pseudomonadota bacterium
ACGGTTGATGCCGAGGAAGTAGGCCGCTTCCTTGGTGGTGTTGCCCTGTTCGTCCTTGAGGAAGGGCGGGCCCCACATGCGCGTGTCGTCGCCGGTGCCCGGGCGCTCCACCTTGATGACCTCGGCGCCCAGGTCGGCCAGGTTCTGCCCGGCCCAGGGACCGGCCAGCACGCGCGACAGATCGAGCACGCGGATGCCCGACAGGGGCAGGCGGTCGCCTGGCCTGGCGGCGGCTTTCTTGCGGGGCGCCGGTGACGCGGTGGCTTTGCGGACAGGCTTGCCTGCCGCGGCCGCGGCACGTGCGCCGGCCTGGCCGGCCGGCTTCACCGGCCCGGCCTTCTTCACCGGGGCTGGTTTGGCCCTGGGCTTCCCGACCGGCTTGCGCGCCGCCTGCGTCCGGGCCATCTCAGCGGCCCTTGAAGTTGGCTTTGCGCTTTTGCACGAAGGCGGCGGCGGCTTCCTTCGCGTCTTCGGTGTGCGACAGGTCCGCAGTGAGCTGCTGCTCGAAGCGGTAGCCGTCCTTGAGGGTCATATCCTCGACCGTGTTCATGGCGCGCTTGGCAAGCTTGATGGCGATCGGGCTCTTCTCGGCCACGGTGGCGGCCATGGCCATGGCTTCTTCCATCAGCTTGTCGGCCGGCACCACCTTCTCGACCAGGCCGCGGCGGTACATCTCCTGGGCCGAGATGCGATCGCCCGTGTACATCATGCGGCGCGCAGTGTAGGTGCCGAACATCCGCTGCGCGTGGCGCCCGCCGCCCATCAGGCCGACATTGATCTCGCCCAGCGCCACGAAGGCTGTCTCGGCGGCGATGATGTAGTCGCAGGAGGTGAGGAAGGCGAGGCCCGCGCCGATGGCCGGGCCGTTCAGTGCGGCGATCACCGGCACGTCACAATCGAGGATGCAGTTGAAGCCTTCACGGCCGGCGCGCGAGTGCGCCGACTGCGCGCCCGGCTGCAGTGCGGCGCCGCTCTCCAGGCTGGAGGAGCGAGCCTTGATGTCGGCGCCGGCGCAGAAGGCCTTGCCATGGCCGGTGAGGATGGCCACCCGCACATCCGGGTTGTTGTTGAAGCTGTCGAAGGCCTGCTGCGTGGCCAGTACCATGGGGCGCGAGGTGGCATTGACCGGCGGGCGGTCGAAGGTCACCACTGCAATGTAGTCCTTGATCTCGACGCGAACGCCGGTTTCTTCCTGGGCCATCTTCTCTCTCCTGTGTGCCGGTTCGCCCTGCGGGCTGGTGGCGGGTTGCTGAAAGGGTCAGGCTGTTGCTACGAGCGACAGCCTTGCTGTGTGCTGGCGGGGGCGCATGCAGGGCCTGGCCATGGACATCGTGTCCGATGCGCAGGCGCAGGCCGCCGGGCGGACTGCCCTGGTGGCTGCAACTGGGCCGCAAAGACGATGACGATGGCGATGGGCGGCTGGCCGCTTCATGCTGGTCCCCTCCGGTGGTCGCTGGCGGCCTGCCTGCTGCGCGGTGGCCGTCTTGTCTGCCATGGCGGTCCGGAAAGGCCCGGACCCGGCATTGTGTAGTCTGGCGATTGTATGCAATGCGTCCCGCCCTTGTAAAACGGTCATCCGGGCGTGGCAGATTCCAGTGGTGTGGTCGGCGGCCATGGCGCCTGGGATTGCGCTTGCCGAAGGCCGGGCCTGCCGCCTGCATCGGGCGCATCGGAAGCGTCGGGGCCATGCGCTATGATGGATTTTCCGTGTTGCAGTGACGATGAACGCAAGGATGAACGCCAGCATGACAGCCGACACCATACGCAGGATTGCCATACTCACCAGCGGCGGCGATGCCCCGGGCATGAATGCCGCCATCCGTGCGCTTGCGCGCGCCTCGATTGCCCAGGGCTGGGAGCCGCACGGCGTGCGCAACGGCTTTGCCGGCCTGCTGGCCGACCAGATCGAGCCGCTCAGCGCGCGCGCCGTGGGCGGCATCATCCAGTGCGGCGGCACCATGCTGGGCAGTGCGCGCAGCAAGGCCTTCCAGACCGAGGCCGGCCGCACCACGGCGCTGGCCAACCTCCGCCGGCGCGGCATCGACGCATTGTTCGTGATCGGCGGCAATGGCTCGCAGACCGGCTCGCAAAGCCTGGAGCTGGCCGGATTTCCCGTC
>CAIPGJ010000485.1 GCA_903864555.1 uncultured Pseudomonadota bacterium
CGGAATTGCAGCCCGAGGTGATCTGAGGAGACGGTCACCCACGCTGCCGAACAGTGCTGCGGCGACATCCGGGGGTGCAGGTGCTGCAAGGCTTCGGGTGTTAACCCCCTTGTTAAAAGGGGTTAACACCAACCGGCCCGCCAGGATTGCGGCATTGAAGACAGGCCGGCAGCCTGCGGGCTCCGTTACCATGTCGGCTCTGCATTGCATGAGCGCCCGCCGGCATGACCGCGCCCTCCAGGCTTTCCTTCGCCGCCCTGCGCCATCCGGGCTACCGCACCTTCTTCATCACCTCGGCCATGGCAATGATGGCCGACAGCATCGAGCACGTCATCAGCTACTGGATGCTGTTCCAGAAATTCCAGTCGCCCGAACTGGGCGGCTTTGCGGTGATCTCGCACTGGACCCCCTACCTGCTGTTCGCCGTATGGTCCGGTGCGCTGGCGGATCGCCATGACCCGCGCCGCATCATCCAGCTGGGCATGCTGCTGTTCATGCTGGTGTCGCTGGCCTGGGGGGTGCTCTTCCTCACCGGCTGGCTGGAGATCTGGCATGCCGTGGTGCTGCTGACCATCCACGGTTTTGCCGGGGTGTTGTGGAACCCGGCCACGCAGCTGCTGGTGCATGACATAGTCGGCCCGGAGGAGCTGCAAAGCGCAGTGCGCCTGAACGCCACATCGCGCTATCTGGGGCTGCTGGCCGGTCCGGCGGTGGGCGGGGTGCTGATGCTGGCGCTGGGCCCGGCAGTGGGCATCCTGGTGAACGTGCTCATCTACCTGCCGCTGCTGATCTGGCTATGGAAGGCACCTTACGGGCCGAAATTCCGGCAGGGCAAACCCGCGCCGGCACGGGCGGTGCGTGGACTGGCCGACATCACCGCCACCATCCGCGATGTGGCCAGGCACCCGGTGATCGCCCCCATGATCCTGCTGGCCGGGGGCGCATCGCTATTCATCGGCAATGCCTATCAGGCGCAGATGCCGGAGTTTGCCCATGACCTGGGCCATGGCGATCCCGGCCTCACCTACAGCGCGCTGCTCGGCGCGGATGCAGCCGGTGCCCTGGTCGCCGGACTGATCCTGGAAGCGCGTGGCCTCCTGCAGCCGCGCGTGCGCACTGCCTTCATCCTGGCCATGCTGTGGTGCTGCGCCATCGCCGCCTTCGCCGCCTCGCCCTGGTACGGACTGGCCCTGGTGCTGCTGTTCTGCACCGGCTTCCTGGAACTGTCGTTCAACAGCATGGCGCAAACCCTGGTGCAACTGTCGGCGCCGGCCGCGATGCGCGGGCGCATCATCGGCCTGTACAGCATGTCGGCGCTGGGCCTGCGGGCCTTCGCCGGGGTCACGGTCGGCGTGGTGGGCGGGTTGATCGGCATACACTGGTCGCTGGCATTGAGCGCCATGGCGCTGCTGGCCATCATCAGCACCCTGCTGGCGCTCAGCATCAGGGGCCGGATGGGCTGAGTGGGTGCACTGGGCATGCCCCAAACGCACAAATACTGACCAAAGGGGAAACATGAAAGCCGTCGGACTCACGCGTTACCTGCCGATCGCCGATCCGCAGTCACTCATCGACCTGGAATTGCCCGAGCCACAGGCCGCGGGCCGCGACCTGCTGGTGGAAGTGCGCGCCATCTCGGTCAATCCGGTCGACATCAAGCGCCGCTCGCCAGCCCCGGAGAACGAAGGCAAAGTGGAAGCAACCCCGCGCATCCTGGGCTGGGACGTGGCCGGGATAGTCAAGGCGGTCGGCCCGGAAGCGGTGCTGTTCCAGCCGGGCGATCGCGTCTACTACGCCGGCAGCATGGGCCGCCCGGGCGGCAACGCCCAGTTCCATCTGGTTGATGAACGCATCACCGGCCACATGCCGCGCACGCTCGGCTTTGCCGACGCCGCCGCGCTGCCGCTCACCACCATCACGGCATGGCAGGGCCTGTTCCATCGCATGGGCATCTCGACCACCGGCGGGGATGCCGGCAAGTCCATCCTCATCATCGGCGGGGCCGGCGGGGTGGGCTCCATCGCCATCCAGCTGGCGCGCTGTATGGCAAAACTTGCGGTGGTGGCCACTGCGTCGCGCCCCGAATCGGCGGCCTGGGCGCGTGCCCGCGGCGCCGACCACATCGTCGACCACAGCCGCGAGCTGGGGCCGCAACTGCGCGACATCGGCATGGCCGAGGTGGACTACGTGTTCTGCGCCAATGCCACGGCTCGCCATTTTCCGGCGCTGGCGGCCTGCATGAAGCCGCAGGGCAAGATCTGCTCCATCGTCGACGGCCCGGGAGAGTCTGCGCTGCTGTCACTGAAGACCAAGAGCATCACCTTCTGCTGGGAGGCCATGTTCACCCGGGCGTTGTTCCAGACGCCGGACATGATCGCCCAGCACCAGTTGCTGGAGGATTCCGCGGCGCTGTTCGATGCCGGGGTGCTGCATCCGACCATGACAACGAACCTTGGGCGCATCGAGGCGTCCAAGCTGAGGGAGGCACATCGCCGCATCGAAGCAGGCCACACCGTGGGCAAGATTGTCCTCGAGGGCTTCTGAACCGCGACCACCGGAAGGAGACGGGAATATGCCCATGTTCAAGCTACAGGTCCAGGAAGACGAGCAGGATGCCAGCCTCTGGCATGACGTGAAGGGAGCGGACGGCGAGGTCCTGACCTTCGCCTCGCGCACCGACGCGCGGGCCAGGCTGGAGAAGCTGTTTCCGGTGCTGGTGAAGATGGAGGAATACCAGGCCGACGTGAAGCGCACGCGGGTCATCGCCATCCTGGACGACGGCGCCGACGAGGAATGGCGCGGCAAACCCTGAGGCGGACGGGCTCGCCAGGTGGCCAGTCCTGCGCCGCCGGTGGCTCTGTGCCCCCCCCCCGACGGTGTTGCGCATCCTTTCGATATCCCTACGTCATTTTTTCAGACGGTGCCGCGCCTGCCGGAACGCCATTGGCGATACCCTGCGTGATATAGTTGGGCTCCCGCCGGAACCGACGTTCCGGACTCTGAAGGCCGTCGAATCCGCCGGCAACCCATTGATCGCAATGCCGTCTGCATGATGCATTCGATGCGTGAGATTGCCGGGGCATCAGGCGGCCTCCCTACAGGGCGAGTATCGCAAAGGGACGGTCCCTTTCCAGCGTCCTGCCAATCAAGGAGGAAACGATGAGTTCTGAAGCAGCGCCGAGCACGCTGATCACGCAGGCCTTGCGCGACAGCCTGAATGTCTGGAGCGAGCCCCTGGTTTCGCATCCGGTGGACCAGTCCGACCTGCGCAAGTGGGCGATCGCGGTGTACTGGCCCGATATGCCGCCGCGCATTTTCTGGGACGACGAGTACGCCAGGACCACCCGCTGGGGCGGCATCATTGCACCGCGCGAGTTCAACCCCTTTGCCTGGCCGATCCACCGCCCTGCAGACCGCATGCCCAAGCCAGCCAAGCGCAAGGTCGGCGAGCGCAGCATGAATGGCGGCCAGACGGAGAAGTACGGCGTGCAGATCCGCCCGGGAGACATCATCACCGCCAAGACCGCGCTGGTGCACATGGAGGAAAAGGTCGGCAAGCTGGGGCTCACGCTGTACAAGAGCACCGAGACGCGCTGGACCAACCAGAAGGGCGAGTTCGTCCGCAGCCGCATTTCCATCTCCATCGTCTA
>CAIPGJ010000486.1 GCA_903864555.1 uncultured Pseudomonadota bacterium
ATCCGGCATCCATTGGTCTTACCAAAGTACTCTGCCGGTCTGGACAGATCCGGGTCGAGGCTATACATTGCCGGCTCGATTAGAACGACATTCTGAAAAGTCGTCCCCGCCGGTCAACCTGGCAGGAGAAGGTGCAGGCATCCATCATCTGAACCGGAGGAAAATCATGCGTATTGCCACGTTCCGAGGCGCCCTGCTTCTCCTCGGTACATTGCTGTCCGGAGGGGCCGCAGCCCAGTCGGACTATCCGACGAAGGCCGTCCGCCTCGTCGTGCCCTTTGCGCCGGGCGGCTCGGCCGACCTGGTGGCGCGTGTCCTTGCCCAGAAACTCGGCGAACAGATGCCCACGGGCGTGCTGGTCGAGAATCGTGCCGGTGCCAACATGAACATCGGTGCCGACCTGGTGGCCAAATCGGCGCCGGATGGTTACACCGCGCTCTACAACACCCAGAACATGATCTACAACATTTCCATGTACGCCAGCCTGCCCTACGATGCCTTCCGGGATTTTGCGCCGGTGGCCCTGACGGCGGAGGTGCCCCAGGTGCTGGTGGTGCATCCGTCGGTGCCGGCGGCCAGCCTGCAGGAGTTTCTCGCGTGGGCCCGTCCCCAGGCAGGCAAACTCAACTATGCATCGGTCGGCATCGGCGCCATCTCGCACCTGACCTCGGTGCTGTTCGTCGGCGCCAACAGAATTCCCGCAGTGCACATTCCCTACACCGGCAGCCCCCAGGCTTATGCCGACCTGCTGGGCGGACGCGTGCAGTTCTATTTCGCCACTGTCGCCTCTGCTGTCCCCTTCCTCAAGGACAATCGCGTCAAGGCCATTGCCGTGACCAGCAAGAGCCGCAGCAAGGCCTTGCCCGATATACCCACGCTCAATGAAGCGGGCATGCCGAAGTTTGAAGCCACCAGTTGGCAGGGCATGCTGGTGCCTGCGAAAACACCGGTTACGGCCATCGCGCGGCTCAACGGCGAAATACTCAGGGCCTTGAAGAATCCCGACCTGCATCGGCAGTTCGAGGCTTACGGCACAGTGCCGCTGGGTTCGACACCGCAGGAATACGGCGATTACATGAAGGCCGAAAATCAGAAGTGGGGCAAGATCATCCGCGACGAACGCATCAAGGCTGAATAAGCTCTGTGGATTCCATACGGCCACCGAAGATACCCGGCCAGAACGAACACGAATTTCGACAGGAGGAGTAACGATGAGCAACGACGCACACACGCCGGCAGGACAGGACGCCTCGGACATCTATGCCGAGCATCTTGCCAGGGTTCAGTACGACGACCTTCCCGACAACTGCATCAAGGCCGTCAAGGCCAGCATCCTGGATACGCTGGCCTGTATCTATGCCGGCACATCCAGCCCGGACGTGAAGGAAACCATGGCGGCCGCGAAGAACTGGGGGGGCAAGCCGACCTCCACCCTGATTGGCGCAGGTGGCGTCAAGGTGTCCCCCGTGAATGCGGTGCTGGCCAATGGTTCAGCCATCCACCAGGATGACTTCGACGATTGCCACGACAATGCACCGTCGCATCCCACGTCTGCCAGTCTGGTTCCAGCCCTGGCCGTTGCCGAGGAAATGGGCGGCGTTTCCGGCAAGGACCTGATCCTCGCCGTGGCCCTGTCCAACGACCTGACCTGCCGCCTGTCCAAATCGATTACCGGCCGCATCTTCGACCACCCGTGGTTCCGTGCGCCGGTGTGTGGCCTGTTTGGTGCCACCGCCGCTGCCGCCAAGATCCGCAAGGCCACCGCCGCTCAACACCGGCATGCACTGGGTCTCACGCTGCCGCTGGTTGGCGGCACCTGGGCCAGCATCCACCATCATGACTCCAGTGTGCGGGCCATACGCGACGGCCTCAACTATCACAACGGCATCATCGCGGCGGAACTGGCCATGCGCGGCCTGCGTGGCGATCCGGAAGTTTTTGAAGGCCCCTATGGCTTCTTCAAGGCCTACTACAACGGCGAGTTTCGCCGCGAAGACGTGATCGGCGATCTGGGCAAGCATTTCGAATCCGCCTATGTCTCACTCAAGCCCTGGCCTTCGATGCGCAACCTGCACAACATGGTCACTTCAGTGCTGCAGGTCATGGATCGGAACAAGCTCTCCTTCGAACAGATAGCCAAGGTCGAGATGGAGGTTGGCAAGATCAACCTGACGCGCTGCCGTCCGGTCAAACTGGGCTCCGTCCCCAGCCATCGCATCGATCTGCTCAGCAATCTGCACTACGCCGTGGCCGGCGCCATCCGTCACGGCAACATCCCCCTCGCGCTTTTCCACGATGGCAAGGTGTCCGATGACGTCATCACCCATGCCATGCCCAAGGTGACCTGGAAGTACGCCGAACGCCAGGATACGGCCTCCTCCTTCGAGAACGGCCGTTGCGAGATCACCACCACCGGCGGCCAGGTGTTCAAGGGCGAGTGCATGGCCGCTCTCGGCCATCCGGAGAACCCCATGACCGTCGATCAGCGCAAGAACAAATTTCTGGACTGCTCCAAGCTGGCCGTCAATCCGCCGTCGGAGGCGCAGTGCCTCAAGATCATCGACATGGTTGAAAGCCTGGATAATCTGACGGACATCGGCGAACTGACCAGGCTGCTGGCCTGAGCACTGATCGCGACTACCATAGTGCAGCAAGACAACAAGGTAACAAAGGAGGAAACACATGACAGGCAATGACGCATTCATCGAAGAGCTGAAAGTTCGCGCCGTTATCGATCGCTATTTCCACTGCGTCGACTCGGCATCCTGGGCCAAGCTGCGCACCATCTTCACCGATGACGCCAGCTTCGAGTTCAACCTCAGCCCCACCGAGAAGAAGGTTCTTAAAGGCGGCCAGAACATCGCCGACTACTTCCAGGATCGCAACAAGATCTTCCGTACCAAGACCCACTATGTCGGCCATGCCGAGATCACCATTGAAGGATCGGTGGCAAAGGCCGATGTCTACGCCATCTCCAACGTCATCATGGGTGAGAAGGTTGCCATTCGCGGGCTGCGCTACGCCGATGAACTGGTGAAAGGCAGCGATGGCCATTGGCGCTTCCAGAGCCGTCTGCACAAGGGCTTGTGGCAGTACTACGCCGCCTTCGTGGAACCCGAAGTCCCCAAGACCTGAGTTTCACTGCCTGCCATCCCCGCGGATGGCAGGCCACTTGCACCGGATGCACACTGCATCCGCCTTTCCCGTCGCATCCGCTTTATTCGTCGCACCTGTTTTATTCGTCGCATGTTCAAGGAGGTAACCGTGAGTGCAGGCCAGCCTGTAGCCGGCAGTGATCCGGCCCTGGAACCCTTCATCGCCTGGTCCCAGACCCTCGAATGGACCCGGGTGCCGCAAAGCACACGCCGGTTGCTGAAGGTGGAATTGCTCGACTGGCTGGGTGGCGCCATTGCCGGTCGTGCCGTGGTGGGCATGCCCGCCTGGCTCAAGGTACTGACAGACATGGGCGGCAGCCCTGAAGCCTGCGTCATCGGCGGGCCGCTGGTGCCCCCGCATACCGCCGCCTTGTGCAATGGCTACTTCGGCCATGTGCTCGAGTTCGACGACACCCACGATGGCGCCACCCTGCACGCCGGTTCAGCCCCCATTCCTGCCGCACTTGCAGCCGCGGGCAGGCGCGGCAGTGTTTCGGGCGCCGAACTGTGTGAATCACTATTACTGGGCATCGAACTCACCTGCCGGCTTGGTGTCGCCACGCGTCTCAATCTGGTTGAAGGAGGCTGGATCTACGGTGCGCTGCTCGGGCACTTCGGCGCCACCCTGGCGGCTGGCCATCTGCTCAATCGCGATCCGGTCGCCCTGCGCAACGCCTTCGGCATTGCCTACTGCCTGGTCTGCGGCAACCATCAATCAACCCGTGAAAGCGCACCCACCAAGCACGTGCAACCCGGATTTGCCGCAGCCAATGCCATCCTCGCCAATCTCATGGGCAGCAATGGACTGGATGGTGTGAAGCAGCCCATTTCCGGAGAGGATGGACTGTCACGTGTCTACCTGCACACGCTGTTCGATCCTGCGGTCGCTACGGCAGATCTTGGGGAACGCTTCGAAACCGATCGCCTGTCCTTCAAGCCCTACCCCACCTGCCGCTTCACCCATCCAGGCATCAGTGCCGCCTTGCAGATGCGGCAGCGCCTGTCTGAGATGGGCGTGTCTGCCGCACAACTCACGAAGCTTGAACTGATTGTTGGCCCGCTTGCCCACGACATCGTCGGTCGACCAGATCCGGCGCGCCTCACCCCGGCCACCCGCATGCATGCACAGTTCAGCATCCAGTGGGCGGTCGCCAATGCCCTGCTTCACGGCGAACTGACACCGCGACAACTGGTGGAGGAAATTCCGCCACGATCATCGACCAGCGAGCTCATAGCGCGGATTGACTGCCAGGTTCTGCAGAACGCCCGGGACCGCGACATAGGTGGCTGCCTGCTGCGTGCACACGGTCAGTTCGGCACCGTGGAAGTCCATGACGCCAATGCCAAGGGCCATCCAGACAATCCGCTCAGCCATGAAGAGATGCTGGAGAAGTTCAGGGCGAATGTCGGCCTGGCCGGCTACAGCACCGCC
>CAIPGJ010000487.1 GCA_903864555.1 uncultured Pseudomonadota bacterium
CGTGCTGGACGAGCCGCAGAAAAGCGCCTTCGAAGCCGACTACGCACGCCGCGTGGCACAAGCCTATCCGGCGCGCGCCGACGGCCGGACGCTGTTCCCCTTCCGGCGCCTGTTCATGGTGGCGCAAAGACCCGGCTGAACAATCCCCCGGGAATTGCCTTGAATACCCGCGTGTGCCACGTAGAATTGCCGGGTGCGACATCGGCGTGCGCAACAGGTGCCACGCCCTTGCCTGGGAGGGAGCGCCGCATCACACCGATGCGGCCTGGCGCACGTGACCTGGCCGCCTATCCAGCCCCCCGCCGGGTTCTGTCCATAAAACAAACAGAACCGCACGGAGAAAACCACATGCAAGGCAACCCAGTCTCGCGCATTGCCGCACCACTGGCCATCCTGCTGGCCACCCTGCCTGCGCCCACGCTCCAGGCGCAGGTCATCGAACGCGTGAAAATGACCGATGGCGAAATGAGCTGCCGCCAGATGCACACCGAACTCGGGACCATGGACCAGGCCATCGCCGAGGCGAAGAAGGAACAGGACAGCGGCGCCACCACCACCACGGTCGGGCAGGTCGGCGGTGTGGCGGCCGAAGTGGCCAACCGCACCGGACTGTTCGGCCAGATCGGCGGACTGTTCGGGCACATCGCCGGCAGCGTCGCCGCCAAGGCCGGCGCCGGCGCCGCCGAACAAAGTGGCCGCCAGTCCTCAGCGCGTGCAGCCGAGCGCGAGAAGCAGGCGCTGGCCCGCAAGGAACATGTCACCACCCTGTTCCTCGCCAAGGGCTGCAACGCCGCCAACCTGGATGCGCCACCAGCCAATCCCAACGCCACGGTGGCCTTGCTGGCACCCAAGCCGGCCGCCCCGCTCCAGCCGGCGCTACCGCCGGAGGAACTGGTGAAGCAACTGGGGGCCAGCATCACGCCGCTGGCGGCCAAGCTCGACCTCAACCACAACCTGGTGAATGTGGCGACCGCCCCGCGCGTGTTCGTGCCCACCTTCCGCGTCGCCTTCACCGTGAAGACCCAGGCCAGCGCCTATGCCGGTGGCGGCATCGCCAACATCGGCCAGTCCACCGGTGTCAACCGCAGCATCACCCAGGCACAGAACCGGCGCGTGGAGATGGGCCTGGCCGGCGCCGACCTGCCGCTGCTGCAGGCCATCACCGACCGCCTGTACGAGGACTTCGTCCAGCGCCTCAAGGCGGCCGGCAAGGAAGTGGTGCCCATGGAGGCGGTGCTCAAGGCGCCGGGCTTCGAGAAGATCAAGCCGATCACGACCCGGCCCTATACCGCCAACCCGACCATGCAGGGCGACCCGCGCGAATACGTGGTGCTCACACCCACGGGCCTGCCGATGTTCTTCATGCACCTGGACAGCTACATCGGCAACGCCGGCGCCTTTGACCAGGTGGGCACCAAGGCTGTCCACGAAATGGGCGCGCACCTGAATGCCGTGGCCTACATGCCCACCCTGCATGTGGACATTGCACAACTCGAATCGAGCGGACGCAGCAGCTTCAGCGCAGGCGCCGAAGCCGAAGTCCACCCCAAGCTGGGCATCGGCGGACGCAGCGAACTGCGCTTCACCAACGGCAAGGACGTGAAGATCTTCTTCACCGGCGAGCAGGGCAGCCTGATCGTCAAGGCCCCCGTCTACACCGAAGGCGAATTCGGCACCGTGCGCACGGTGGAGAACTTCGACACCGCCAGCCTCGCCAATTCGCTGACCCGCGCCACCGGCCTGCAGGGCGTGCAGACCTTCGTCGACAAGCGCGAACTGCGCGTGGACCCCCGCAAGTTCGCCGAGGGCGTGCTGAAGATCGGTGCGACCTTCAACCAGCAGGTGATTGCCGCGACCAAGTAATGCACTGAGCGAGGCGCCGGTTCACCCTGGCGCTTCGTCAGTTTCCGGAGACGCCGCGGGTTGACCCCCTTGTCAAAGGTTCTTCGTGAATTTCCGGGGAGACGTGGCTGCGGCGCGGTTGACCCCCTTGTCAAAGGGGGCCGACTCGTGAGCGCAGCGAACGAGCGGGGGGATTTTGGCCCGCTGCCTTGATCGTTCGCCAG
>CAIPGJ010000488.1 GCA_903864555.1 uncultured Pseudomonadota bacterium
CCGACCACGACACGGTTGACCTGGTCGAGCTACAACGCCTGGCGGGTGCCGGGCCTGAACGCCCGTTGTTCGACAGCCTCGTTGCATTCGAGAATTTCCCCAGCGCGCCTTCCGTGATGCGTCGCGTCCAGGTGAGCCGGCTGCAGAGCGATGAGCGCACCAGTCTGGCTGCTGCCCTGGTGGTGGTGCCGGGACCGCAGTCCTGGCGTTTGTCGTTGCAGGCCGACACGGCCCTGCTCGATGTCGACTTGGCACAAAACCTCTGCAGAATGTTCGCGCAGGTGCTGCGCACGCTGGCCCTGGCGGAACCCGGCCGGGTCGGCTCATTGCTGGATCGCTTGAGTTGTGCGCCGATCGTGCGTGCCGAGGCCAACTGGCTCGACCATGCCAGCAAAGATTCTTTGGTGAACCGCTTCCTGGCCCAGGCCCGGGCCCAGCCCACGCATGCAGCCGTACGCTGCGAGGGATCAGCCGGATTCAGCTACTCCGAACTCGAACAGTGCTCCGGTCGCGTAGCCCGCAGGCTGTGGGTGCGCGGCGTGCGCCCAGGGGACCAAGTCGTCTTGTGCGTGGCGCGCAGCGCCGACCTGCTGGCCCTAATGTTGGGCATACTGCGGGTTGGAGCCAGCTACGTGCCCGTGGACCCTCACCAGCCCGAGGCGCGCCAGCGCGCCATCGTCTCTGACTGTCACCCGGTACTGTGCATCAGCCACGAACCGCTTGCAGATATCGCACGGGTGCAGCCCGAAGCGCTATTGTCGGTTGGCGAGCCCGACACCTGCTGGACGGATCTGCCCGCATGCGCCGACGCAACGGCCTACATCATCTACACCTCGGGCTCCACCGGCCTGCCCAAAGGGGTCATGGTCAGTAACGCCAACGTACTTGCCTTGATGGAGGCTTCTGGAAAACTGTTCAACCTGGGCCCTGACGACACCTGGAGCTTCTTCCATTCCTTCGCCTTCGACTTCTCGGTCTGGGAAATTTGGGGCGCCTGGCTGACCGGGGGCACAGTGCTGGTTGTGCCGCATGCCATCAGCCGAGACCCCGAGGCCTTTGTGGGACTTTGCGACCGCCAGCGAGTGAGCGTGCTGAGCCAGACGCCGTCTGCCTTTACCGCTTTCGAGTTAGCACGTCGTGAGAGCGGACTGCCGCTCAGGGCATTGCGCTATGTCGTATTCGGCGGAGAGGCCCTGGGCGTGGCTGCCCTTCTACGCTGGCGCCAGCATGCGGCACCTGACGGCCCTCAGCTAATCAACATGTACGGCATCACCGAGACCGCTGTACATGTAACCTTCCACGCCGTGCGAGACGAAGATCTGAAGCACGCCGCTATGGTGCCACTGGGCGCGGCCTTGCCCCACTTGAGTCTGACCCTGTGCGACGCTGAACTGCGTGCAGTGCCCCCCCAAGCAGTGGGCGAAATCATCGTCGGAGGCGCGGGCGTTGCCCAGGGCTATTTCGGAGCACCACGACTGACGGCCGAACGCTTTGTGCCCGATCCCGAGGCCGCACGGCCGGGGCAACGCCGTTATCGTTCGGGGGATCTGGCCCAGCAAGACCCCTCCGGCGCGCTGCGTCCGCTGGGCCGGGCTGACCGGCAGGTGAAGATCCGTGGCTTTCGCATCGAGTTGGGCGAGATCGAACACGCCCTGCTGCAAGTGCCAGGCATCCGCAATGCGGTGGCAGGCACCTGGCTCAAGGGGCACGACGGAACGGAAGCGGCCCAATTGGGATTATGCGCGTGGATAGTGTCCGACAGCCCTGACCTTAGCAACGAAGACATACTGCGCCGACAACTGGCCTGCTTTCTGCCGCCGTACATGCTACCGGAACGCTTCATGGGACTGGAGGCAATTCCGCTTACCGCGAACGGCAAGACCGACTTGTCCCGCCTGCCTAACCCAGGTAGCACCACAGACTGCTCTGCGGGCCAGGTCGCCCCCGCCGATGAGCTCACCCAATCGATCTGCCATATTTGGGCGCAAGCCCTAAATCTGGAACGCGTCGGGCCCGACGACAATTATTTCTCCCTGGGCGGCGACTCCATTCGTAGCCTGAAGGTCGTATCGCTGGCTAGATCGCTCGGTGTCCGACTGCCAATCGCCCAGCTCTATCAGAACCCCACACCGCGCTCACTTGCTGCATGGCTCAACATGCAGAATGTTGAGCCCACGCCCGGCCAGGGGAACGCACCGAACCAGGCCCTGCAAGCCTTCGCCGGCCTGAGCGAGGCGGAACGCGCTGCCTTGCCAGTCCAATCGCTCGACGCGTGGCCTGCCACGCGCCTTCAGTTAGGCATGCTATTCAACGCACATTTCGGTGACCAGTCCAAGCGCTACATCGATATTTTTACCTTCGGGGTTACCTTGAAGGGGACGCCCCAAGGCTTCGAACAAGGCCTGCTGGCCACGCTGCAGCGCCATCCAGTGCTGCGCTCATGCTTCATGCAAACGCAAACACGCATGTTGCAGGTCGTACAGCCGCATTGCCTGAAACCGTTTCGCTACGCCGACCTGCGCGGCTTGCCTGAAGCGTTTCAGGATGACGCCCTACAGGCCGAATTTGAGGCAATGAAATCCGTCGAGCTGACATTTGACCGTGCCGAGCTGTTCCAGATCTGCCTGAGCCGGCTGGCAGATGACCGCTGGAACGTGCTGATCCTGATGCACCACGCGATTCTGGATGGCTGGAGCCTGTCCCTCGTTTGCGCCGAACTGTTCGAACACTGGGAACGCCAGCTGCCCCCCGCTGAGCAGTCGAGCCCCTGCTGGCAATCCTGGGTAGCGCGCGAAGAAGACAGGGCGTTGGACAATGCCGAGTTGCGACAGCGATGGAAGCAGCGACTGGCCGCACTGCCAGTCGCCGAACTCTGGCCCTGGCCGGGCGCGCAATCCACCGCGACGGCAGCGACGGTGCGTGCTCATCTGAACCTAGAACCAGCATTACTGAGCCAGCTACAGATCCGCGCCAAGACTTCAGGCGTTCCGCTGAAGGCTTGGCTGCTGTCGGGTTTTGCGCATGTGCTGGGCTGGTCGATGGGGCAGACCGAGGTGTCCATCGGTCTGATAAGCAGCTGCCGACCCGTCTGGGAGGAAGGCGAAGAAGCCGTGGGCATGTTCCTCAATACCCTGCCCGCCCTTTGCACTACAAGGGGCTCCTGGCAGGCCATGGCTCGCCAGGCTCACCATGCGGAAGGCGATTGGCTCGATGACCGTTTCATGCCTCTGGCCGAACTGGTGCGCCTGCACGGCCGCCAAGCTTTTCAGGCCAGCTTTAATTTCGTAAATTTCCGGCGTGGATCCAAGGTGACGATCCGCAGCCCACATCTTGCGCAGCGCTCCCGCGAGCAGACCGAAATCGAGATCGCGATGACGTTTTCGCTATCGCCGCAAGGCGACAGTCTGAGCGGCGAGCTGACCTTGGCGCCGCGTTACCCGCAACAGCAGGCAACATGGATGGCCGAGCGCGTAAGGGAGGCCCTGCAACGCATGGTCGAAGCCCCAGATGCCGTGGCTATGCTGTATGACCCTCTGTCACCCCGGCCAACGCCGCGCCAGTTGGACACGCAGGTGAACTTCGTTCATCTGACTGCCTTGCGACGCCTGTTGGAGCAGCCTGAAGCCATTGCCGCCATGGATGCCGACGGCGTGCCGTTGACCAACGCCGAGTTGCTAGAACTCGTACGCCATCAGGTCCGTGCGCTGCGGACTCTCGGTGACCTACAAGGCCGGCCCGTGGTGTTGGCGTTGCCACGGTCAATCGAACTGGTGACCGCGCAACTGGCGGCCCTCGCTTTGGGGGCCTGGACCGTAGTGCTGGACCTGCAGGCACCCATGCAGCGCTCTCAGGCCATCCTGGACGACACTCCCGGCTGCGTGCTGGCAGTAGACCTATCCCTGGCCTCCCCGGAGGGCCTGGAGTGCGAGCAGCGA
>CAIPGJ010000489.1 GCA_903864555.1 uncultured Pseudomonadota bacterium
CCCACTTGGCAGGCTATCTCCTTACCCCGGAAATGATCGCCGACCATGTGGAGCCGCGTCCGAACAAGTTGTGGGCCTGGGGGCTGCCCCGTGCGGCGATGATTACTCATGACCCCGCCTGGGTGCGCTTGGCGATCCTACCCACGGACCGGGGCACCATCCAGCCCAAGGGCCTGTATTTCAATGGAGTGCATTACACCTGCGCGCGGGCGATGCGGGAGGAGTGGTTTGCGACGGTGCGACACAATGCGGTGCGCTCGGTGCAATGCAGCTTCGACCCCGGCGCGGTGAACCGAATCTACCTGCTCGGGGACCAAGTGGACGTGTGCGACTTGACGTCTGCTGACTCGTGGGCGGCGGGCCTGTCTTGGCCGGAGCTGAACGCATACTTGAAGGATAAGCGGGTGAGTGACCGGGACGCCAAGAACGAAGACGTGCAGTTGCGGGTGACGGCCAACGCGAACACCCAGGCGGTGATCAAGCAGGCCAGGAAGCTCACCAAGGCAGCCACAGGTGGTGGTGCGCCCAGCACGAAGATGATGGAGGAGGCCAAGAAGGCCGAACGGCTGCAGGAACTCCAAGCTCAAGCCGGCACGACACAAGGGATCGTGGGTTTGCCGCCCGCGCCGATCCCCACTGCGGCTACGGTACCGAATTCAACTGGCACGAGCAAAGTGGCCAGCAAGTGGGCCATGCTGAACAAACTAATGAAACCATCCTGAACCATGAACCAACCAAAACAGAAAGCCGACGATCAAGAACCCTCGCCACTAGAACAGTTTGGCGAGGCAGTCTACACGCCCTCGGTGGTGCCGTTGTTCCAAGGGAACCCCTACATTGAGGCGCTGCCGCCCAATGCGACGGACATGCAGACGCTCTTCAGCCAGCTGCAAAGTTTGCCACCGTGGAGTGAGGCGGATGTGAAGCAGCCCGCCACGGCGCGTCTCCACATGCTGCTGACGATGGATTGCTTCTTCCAGCCGCTGCCGCGCCACTTCTCGCTGGCGCAGGATTTGGATGGGATGATTCGTGGGGGCTACCTGTCCCGCAATCCGATGAAGGGCACCTCCGTGGTGCCTGGCCTGGCCTACTCAGCGCCCAAGACGTTGCGCAGTGCCGCGCTGATTGGCTGCGCCGGTGTGGGAAAGACGTATTCCGTGACGCACATGCTGTCCCAGATGTATGGCGCTCCGGTGAACCACCGAATGTATCAGGGGAACGAAATCAAGAAGACGCAGCTAGTCTGGCTGAAAGTTGAGTGCCCGGGTGAATCGACCCCGCGTGGCCTCTGTCGGCTGTTCTTCCAGGCGGTGGACGAGGCGCTGGGCACCAGTTATGAGGCCAAATTCGGCGGCAGCAAGTCAACGACGAGCGATTACATTCCAGGCATGAAGCGTATATGCAACGATCACGCACTGGGGCTGCTGGTGATTGACGAGATCCAAAACCTGAACCTTAAGGAACATCGGAGGGATGAGATGTTCAGCTTCCTGGTTCAAATCATCAATGATTTCAAGGTGCCGATCCTGATGGTGGGCACCTTTGCGGCCTTGGGGGCGCTGACGGCCGCCTTCCGCGCCGCCCGGCGCGCGACTGGCCTGTCAACCCCGCTCTGGGAGCGCATGCTGGAGGATTCAGAGGAGTGGCACATGTTCATGGATACGCTGTGGCGCTACCAGTATGTGCAGAATCCTGTCCCGCTTACCGACGAGTTGCGGCACCAGTTCTATTACGAGACCCAGGGCGTGACCGACCTGGCCGTGCGCCTGTTTGGGTTGGTCCAGAAGCACGCTATCAACGAGGACATTGAGCGGATCACCATCGAGAATATTCGGACGGTGGCCGACAAGGCGTTGTATCTGAACCGGGAGTTTCTGGCGTCCCTGCGCGCTGGGAAGCCGACCGGGGATGCGGGTGAGGTGAAGCGGGTGATTGATCCTTACAAGCTGGCCCTGGCGGATGAAGATGTCCCGGTGAAGCCGGTGCCTTTAACCAAGGGGAAGAAGAAGGCCGCGAAAGCCAAGGTTCAGGCGATGGCGGACGTGGAACCTGCGGCGGATGCCTACGAGGAGATGAAGGCGGCCGGGATGGTGGCGGACCCGACGCAGCCCAAACCGTGAGTGAGGTTACTGCGGGCGGCTTGTGCCACCCACGTAGGGCAGTGTGCCCCGACATTTGGGGTAGTTGGGACAGCCCCAGAATTGGGAACCAACCGTTTCTCCTCGCTTGGCGGTCCGCAGTTGCATGGTGCTTTGGCATCGCGGGCACGTCGGTGCGGTTGGTCGTGTGAGGGGCAAGATGTCAGGGTCCGTGTAGTGGTCGGCCCCAGCCGGCAGGCCGTCCGGGGCCGTAGGTTCGGCCCCGATCAGTGTGGTGGTCGGCGGCCGGTCAATTAGGGGGTTCCCTTCCATTGGATGTTTTACGAGCCAACTCCTCATTGGATTCTCCATAGCCGGTGGCTCTAGCGTTGGCCTGCCCTGACTGGGATTTAGCCCCTGCTGTTGTTGTAGCTTTCGTTGGAAACCGCGCACCAGTTTGAGGAACCCGGCGTGGTCAATCAGCTCAATGGTTTTGCCCTCGGCAAACTTTAGCGCTTCGCTTGTGTAACTGCCGCTAGCGATGAAGATGGACGAATCTGCTTTTTCGGCAGCTTGCACACCGAACAGCTCGCGGACTGGCTTCACTCCGACTGTCCATGTTTTCCAGTGCTTGCACTGGACGATGGTGAGTTGGCCATCCTTGCGTAGTTTCAGGTCAACTCCGCCGTCCGGACCGCCGCCCCCGGTCTCCTCGACCTGGTAGCCCTGCTGCCGATAAACCTCCGCGACCTGTCGTTCAAAGTCCTGCCACGATAGTCCACGCACCCAGTTCAAGTCGATGTCCGCCTGAAGGAAGGCGCTCTGATTGCGGCGTAACTCGGCTCCTTTCCATCCGGCTGCGAGACACACCAGCGCAAGGGTGCCCCCGAACAAGTAACCAATGTCGGGGTTGGGAAACAGCGCGCGACAAGTGAGCAGCAGGCCCAGCGCCATGGGTATGCAGGTCCACGGTGGAAGGTGTTGGAACACGAATGCCAACGCCTCGAAGAGCATGTCGATAAGGGGTTCTTTGGATCTACGTGCCATAATGACCTCAGAACTTGGGGATTTGGCTGCTGCGGGCGGCTTGTGCGGCTTTGAGCGCCTCTACCGCCTCTCCGAATGCAGGCAGGGTGATTTCGACCGTTCGGCTGGCTTGATTCCGGACTATCGTAGTCCCATTGTCTGCGGTCCATCGCCAGATCAGTATACCGTTGTTCTTGTCGGCATTCCAAGTGAGGTGCTCCAGGCCGTTGCGAGCCGTGAGGAAACGTAGCTGGTCATCGGTGATTCTGCCCTCGCCATGTTGGTAGGTAATACGGAGGCATTGCCCCGCAATGCAGGTGGCGATGATGCTCCAAGCCGGGTCTGGCCTTTTCAGCCATGTAATCTGGTTCCCGAATGGCAATGTCTTGGATTCGACGGTTTGGAAGTTCTGTGAAACCTGCGCAGGTTTGCCAAGCATCTGTGTCAACTCTTCGACCGTGGCACCCAAGTGCGCTCGATTGGCTGGGACGCTGGTCGGGGGCTGGACTTGCGCGTTAGCAGGTTGCTGTGCTGGCTTTGATTGTTCTCGGCGGTTAACAAGAACACCCGCGATGAGGAGGGCGATCCCAAGCAAGGTGATTACAACAATCATGTTGGCGGCAACCCTTATTCCTATGTTATCACCTGAGATTGGAGG
This sequence comes from uncultured Pseudomonadota bacterium, assembly GCA_903864555.1. The sequence continues at coordinate 3,763 of CAIPGJ010000489.1, forward strand.
CTTGCTCATGCGAATTTGCGTGGCGGTGTTTGCCTGTCAGCTCACCAAGCGCAGTAGCGCCGCCACTTTGGGCATCCGCGCGACCTCCGTGCGCAAACCAGCCCGCTTGCACAGTTGCCACCGGATCGGGGTCACCTGCTCCGTGCCGTAGCTCTTCCAACCACCGCGATCCAGCACTGCCTGAATGCGACGGCAGGCGTAATCCTCGCGGGACTCGGTCAGGTCCAGCAAGGCTTGGCGGCTCAGGGGCAACACCGCCTGACGTGCCCGGAACCACGGTGCTTGCGCACGCTGCAACAGTGCGGTGGGCGTCCGTTGGTGCTCTGTGAAATGGGGATCGGTGACGATGCCCTTGAGGCGTGCCGCCAAGTCCGTGTCCCGTGCGGCCCAGTCCACGCGGAGTTGGACCCCTGCGGGCTTCGTTGCTCTCGGCGAGTGACGCTTAAGCCACACGCGGTCGGCGCGGTAGAGCCGGAAGTAGAGGGCAGGCTGCAACAGCCGGAGCGCCTTCACTCCCAGGCCGGGGTTGCTGTGGATGTGTTCCAACCATTGGGCCTGCGACGCGGCTAGTTCCGCCGTGTGGTTCACCTTCTGGTAAATCTTGGCCGTGCTGACGGCGCGTGCGCCGATGGTGCGCGGGAGGGGCAGGTCCAGCTTGGCCGCCTGGCGCTTGACCGTGATGGGGTCGACGCCGAGTTCTCGCGCCATGCTCCGCAGGCTGCATTTGGGGTTGCGCCACATGCGGCGGAGCCGCTGTTGCCAAGGGGGTCCGTAGGCGGTAGTGCGTGTTGTTGCCACGCGACCGCACGGGTTCCGCGTAGCGGTTGATAAATCCTCCAACGTCACCATTGAATTATCATAGTGGAAACTTTCGGCCCTGTTCCGAATTCCCGTGGGGTTCAAGTTCCCCCTCGTACGGGATGTGAGGGTTTGCCTTGAATAGAAGAGCACATAAAACCGAGAGACCGAATGCCTGGAAAATTGAGATTGTCGTCGCACCAAAAATGGAAGGCAAAAGCCAGTTCCACAGGAACCAGACGGGAATTGTTACGAAAAGGAGATTGAACACCACGAGAAGGATCATTCCGATAATGATGCCAGGTAATGCCCTAGCGATCCCTAGGATGTAGTCCGGTTGACTCTTGCTACCATCTGATGGAACTCCCTCATGGTTGGCAGGCTCCGGCGCTCGGCTAGCAGTGGGTGGTGGAAGCGTCGGCGTGATTTGTTCGATGGCTGGGCGCGGTGGAGCCGGTTCTGGTTTCACAACGGGTTCAGCTTTCATGCTGACTGGGGTTGGGGATTCCGGTGGTTGATGGCTGGTTTGGGCGCAAACCTTCTGAACTTGATTTGGTGATGGGGTGTCAATCGCATGCCAGATTACCCACAGGATGCATCCAATAATCCCTATGGCTAGCAGGATGACCAAGGGGATGATGGTTGGGATATGGGATTCGTTCATAGCTATCACCTGCTTGTTGGACCAAGAGCCTTAACCCATAGGCAATACGGCGGCTCGCCCGAATTAAAGACACAAATTAAGCAGCTACGCGCGAGTTCTACGAGTGAACGGAAAGCGGTCCAGTGCTATCCTCAATCAGGGCTTCCAATGCAACGTGCTGGCTTTGCTGTATCCGTGCGCTCCCGCCACTCCCGGCCACAGGTGCTGCACTCGTAATCCGCCATCATGCAGCGTGAGCTGGATGAGTATTGGTGGGCTGTCGCGGTCACGGGCAGGTGGCGTTGGCTGCAAAGTGGATTGCCGCAGGCAGAGATAGGGAGCGCCGGCGCGGGTGGAGCTTTAGCCGCGAAGAACTCCTCCAGCGTGGTGTCCATGGCAGCGAGGAACAGGAGATGGCGAATCGGCGCGTGGACTTGGTCCTTGTTGAGTAGGTGGGCCACCCAGGTTTTCTCTGGGCGGTTGCCCAGTGAGCAGTTGATGGAGGTGAGGTAGTCATCCGGGAGGGCTTGCTTGACGTGGGCGACCAACTCGGCCAGGCGCATCTGACCACCCGGGGTCGTGAAGCCCTTGGCGGCGACCAAGCGGCGATGGGCTTCCATGGGACTGACGCCCTCGGGGAGTTGCCAGACCTTGCTGAGCAGGGCTTCGCCGAGCTGGGCCACTTTCAGGAGGACCGGTTCCGTGCAGGGCTGGGCCTGCTTGCTGCGCTGGGGTGGAGCGTGGAACGTCTGACGAGCCAGGCCCCGCGGGATTTCGCTGTTATCCAGCCGGACCTGATGCGTTGGGCAAACCTCGATGCCGGTGATCTGGTGGAGCCGGTGCCAATAGGGCTTGAGCCGGGTTCGGCCCTCCCTCCCGTCAATCGTGGGCTCGCGGAGTTCTCGACCGAGACACTCTGGGCAGTAGCGCAGGAAGCGTTGGATGGGGACGCCGCCCGTGGTGATGCCGGCGAGGATGTGCAGGCCGTTGCCATCCTCGTGGAGCATACGCTCCCGGATCAAGGCGGCGCGTCCGGGTGGCAGGAACGGGGCATACCACGGGAACAAGGTGAGTTCCTCGACGATGTGGTGACACCATGCAGGTCGGCCAACGGCGACGGTCTTGAGGTGCGCGAGGCGACCGGGCAGTTCGAGGGTGGCGGTAGCAGTCGTGACGCCGAAGAACTCCTCGATGACTGCCTTCTGGTCGGGGTAGCCCATGTGGCGCTGGCGGCGCGCGGCCAGGCTGTAGAGCAGTTCGTCGTGAAAGGGGTTGTCGAGTCCATGAACCAGCGGTGGGCGGCTTGCCATGCCGCGTTTGTGGTTCCGCGTAGCGGGGCATTATTGGCGACTTTATTAACGGAGGCTGGCCGGACGCCGGCGCGTTGCAGCCGTCGTTGCTGACTTTATTAACTGGCCGTTGGGAGGGGCCATGCGGCTTTCCGCACAAATTAGGAAGTTACGTTGGCGACTTTATTAACGACGGACAACCAACAGCGGCGAACCCTGTCGCCGCGAGCGCTTACTCCACCGTCACGCTCTTGGCCAGGTTGCGGGGCTTGTCCACATCGCAGCCGCGAGCGACGGCGATGTGGTAGCTGAGGAGCTGGAGCGGGATGACGGCGAGGAG
>CAIPGJ010000490.1 GCA_903864555.1 uncultured Pseudomonadota bacterium
CGTGGATAGGCACCAGCAACAGCCCGATGGCAGCCAGCGCCGCCTTGTCCTCGTCATTGCGGCGAAAAAGCCCATACAGCGCGAGCGCCATCAAGGCGGGCATGAGCGTCGCCGGCAGCCGCAGCACCCACGGTGCCTGGGACAACTGGGTGAGCACGGCAAGCCACCAACCCACCATGGGCGGATGATCGTAATAGCCGGGGGCCGGGCGCAGGCCCCAGTCGATGAAGTAGGCCTCGTCGCCGGTGATGGGGAAAACCGCCGACAACCAGACCTTGAAGACCAGCGTCAGGGCGACCAGCGCGTAGAGCCAGGTTCGCGGAGCAACTCCGGAGACGACTCGCATCACAGCAGTCCGGAGCCCCGCGAAAAGATAGACGGGCGATTATACGCGGCAGGCAGCGGTGCCCGGACAGCGCCGCTGCGGGTAACCGGCAGACGCCGATCAGCCCTTGACCGCCCTGCGCTGGCGCACGCCTTCGGCCAGGGTCTCCAGCAGTGGCAGGCTTTCCTCCCAGCCCAGGCAGGCATCGGTGATGCTCTTGCCGTACTCAAGTGGCTTGCCCGGGGACTGGTCCTGGCGACCGGGCTTGAGGTGGGACTCGATCATCGCGCCCATGATGCGCTTTTCCCCGGCGGCCAGTTGCCTGCCGATGTCGACACAGACCTCCGATTGCAGACGGTGGTCCTTGCGGCTGTTGGCATGGCTGCAGTCGATCATCAGGCTGTCGTTGACGCCAGCGGCCTTGAGGGCCTTGGCCGCCGCGGCCACACTCTCGGCATCGTGATTGGGTGCCGTGCCACCACGCAGGATGATGTGGCAGTCAGGGTTACCGGCCGTTTCAACGATGGCCACCTGACCATTCTTGTGCACCGAAAGGAAATGATGCGACTGGCGCGCAGCCAGGATGGCGTCCACGGCGATCTTCACATTGCCATCGGTGCCGTTCTTGAATCCGATCGGGGCGGACAGGCCCGAGGCCAGTTCACGATGCACCTGGGATTCGGTGGTGCGCGCGCCGATGGCCCCCCAGCTGATCAGGTCGCCGATGTACTGGGGCGAGATGGTGTCCAGAAACTCCGAGCCGGCCGGTACGCCGGTCCGATTGATCTGCACCAGCAGGTCGCGCGCGATGCGCAGGCCCTCGTTGATGCGAAAGCTGCCATTGAGGTAGGGATCGTTGATCAGGCCCTTCCAGCCCACGGTGGTGCGCGGCTTCTCGAAATACACGCGCATCACAATCTCCAGGTCGGCGGCAAAGCGCTTGCGCTCAGTGGCCAGCCGGGTGGCGTACTCGATCGCTGCGGCCGGGTCATGAATGGAACAAGGCCCCATGATGACGAGCAGCCGATCGGATTGGCCGTGGATGATGCGCTGCACTTCCTTGCGGGTGGCGGCGATCAGCTCTTCGACCGCCGTGCCCTGGATGGGAAAAAAGCGAATGAGGTTATCGGGGGCAGGGAGCGGCATGACGGCCTTGATCCGGGCATCGTCCGTCGAGGAGGTTCGATCCAGCGGAGGACGATCCGCGATCTCGTTCATGTTGGTCATGGCAATCCCTGTCTCTCATGGTCAGTCATCGGGGTAAAAAAAACCGCCAGGCTTTTGGCGCTGGCGGTTTTCGGGGTTCTTGGAGCGTGAACTAGGCCGTTTCCTCCGCCAGTGGCCGGGAAAAGCTAAAGTGCCAGAAGAAAAAAAAGCTGCAGTTCATGCCGGACTCCACGCTGAAGGTTGAATTCAAACATGGAAGACCCCGTGCTGGCAAGCCGCGCACCATGCCGAGGCTGCAGGATTCCATCACGATGCGCGCCCGACCGGTGGCAACCCATGCGAAAGACCCGTGCCGGGTCGCGTCTGCCGTTGTCCGCCGGCAAATTGCTTGGAACCGATCTTGATAGGGAAACACTGATCCAGTCTCGAATCGAGGATCCCCGTTCAAAGGTTTCCTCTGACATGGGGGATAGACAAGGGGGCGCAGCCCACTGGTTCAGTGCTTCCCTGGTTCACTCTCCAATGCGAGGATAGTCAGAACATCCGGGAGTGCCGAGGCACTGGCAGCAGGCAGGGTCGAGTGCCCGAGAGACTTGAAGTGGGATCGGGACAAGCGTACGGCCTGCCGCGCGTTATTGTTCGTCGCAGAGTTCTGTGACGATTTTTCGCCCGCGTTCTTTCAGTTGAAGGAGAAGCGTGATGGAAAGTGCAATGAGCATCCCCATAGCCGGATTCAAGGATGTCTATGGCGGCAGCGACCTTGAACGGACCCTGCAGGAGTTGCCAGCCAGCGCCAACGACGCCCTCAAGTCCCTCTACGAAAAGATGATCCGCGGCGGCTCGCGCTTCACCGTCAAGCCCTCGGAACCCGTCCTGGATGCCCTGTCCCAATTGGAGCCGCGCGAAATGCGGC
>CAIPGJ010000492.1 GCA_903864555.1 uncultured Pseudomonadota bacterium
AATCCGTTGTGGAAAATCCTGCTTGCCCCGCCTTCAGCCCTTGCCTTCGACGGGCAGTCCGGCGGCCTTCCAGGCGGAGATTCCGCCGGCAAGGGTAAATACCTTCTCGAAGCCCTGCTTGGTCAGTATCGGCAAAGCCGCGCCGGAGCGCGCGCCGCTGTCGCAATGCACGATGATGGGCTTGGTCTTGCCTTTCTGTTTGGCCAGTTCGCCAGCGCGCTCCTCAAGGTGGGCCATCGGGATGTTGCGCGCATTGATGATGTGGCCCTGGGCATAGGCTGCGGCATCGCGGACGTCGACAAGGATGGCATCCTCGCGATTGATGAGCTGGGTGGCCTGCAGCGTCGACAGGGCCGAACCGCCGGCTCCGCCACGGATCAGCGGCCACACCAGCATGCCGCCGCTCACCAAGGCCAGGGTGACCAGAAACAGGTGTTCGGAAAGGAAATTCAGAATGTTCATGTGCTATTCAGTTTGATGCCGCAGGACCGGACTTCGGTGCGGGCCGGTTGCAGGCCGCCATGGCGGAGAAATACAGAGTCATCGGGTATTATAAGGGCCATGTCAATCACCTCAAAAACATGCACCCCATAGTCCTGCTGCGACATGGTGAATCGGTGTGGAACCGCGAAAACCGCTTCACCGGCTGGACTGATGCCGGCCTCACCGAGGCCGGCTGCGAGAAGGCACTTGCCACACGCCACCGGCTCAAGATCAGGGGCTTCGATTTCGACCAGGCACACACCTCGGCATTGAAGCGGGCCATCAAGACGTGGCGGCTGGCACTGGAAGCCATGGACGTGAAGTACCTGAGCAAGGTCATTGAAGCAGACTGCGTCAGGCCCGAACTTGCACGCGGCATTCGGCCAGTCCACGAACTCGAATTTTCGATGAAGCCCCTGCGCCCTTGTGACCCGGGCCCGCCTCAAGCCGCGCCGGCCCGCGGGGACCTGTCCTGATGCCGCTCACCGGCGGCCGGACCATCGGGTCACTGCCCCGTGCCGTTCCGGCGGAGGACGTGCAGCCCACGGCAAAACCCGGCCCCCGTTTTACACATTGGCTGGCCGCCATCCTCGGCGGCACGCTGGCCCTTGCGCTGGTGGCCGCGCCGGCTCTGGCTGCCCGTCGTGCCCCCGAGCCGGATGCAGAAGACCTGAAACAGCTGCGCACCCGCATCGACAAGCTCAAGACCGAGATTGCCGATGCCGAGGAATCGCGCAACGAAGCGCGCGATTCCCTGAAGGAGTCCGAGCGGGCCATTTCAGAAGCCAACCGCGCCCTGCGCGATCTGACGCACGATCGCCAGGCCGCCAGGACCGAGCTGGCCCGGCTGGGCGGCGAGGCGGCTCGGGTGCAGGAAGAACTGGCCGGACGCCAGGAAGACCTCGCCCAGTTGCTCACCTTGCGCTATCTGGGCGGCCAGGCCGATTACCTCAAGCTGCTGGTATCCGGCGTTGATCCGAACCAGACCGCGCGCGACCTGCACTACTACGGCTATATCTCCCGGGCCCAGGCCGAGCTGGTGCGCTCGCTCAAGGCCACCCTGGCCTGGCTGGAGGAACTGCGCGGCCGGTCGCGGGACAAGACAGCCGAACTCGCGGAAATCGAAAACGACCAGAAGAAGGAACGCGACCAACTGTCGAAGGAGCAGACGGCCCGCAAACGCGTGCTGGAAAAGGTCTCGGCGCAACTGCGCGAGCAACGCCGGCAGGTGAAGAACCTGGAACGGGATGAGTCACGCCTCACCCGCCTGGTGGAAGAGTTGTCCCGGGTGATCGCCGAGGATGCGAAAAAGAAACAGCGCCCGGTCGCGACGCCAGGGCGGCGCAATGCACAGGTGCCGGAATCCGGAGCACCCCAAATGGCAGAAGGGGTATTTACCAGGCTCAAGGGCCTGCTGCGGCTGCCC
>CAIPGJ010000493.1 GCA_903864555.1 uncultured Pseudomonadota bacterium
AGTTGCCCGCCCACCAGGTCCTGGAAGGCCGGTGCGGCGCCCTTGTAGGCGATGTGCGTGGTCTTCACCCCGCCCATGTAGCTGAGCAGTTCGCCGGCCAGGTGGGCCACGCCGCCCAGGCCGCCGGAACCGTAGCTCAGTTCGCCGGGTTTGCTGCGCGCCAGCTTCACCAGTTCGGGCACGCTCTTCACGCCCAGGGATGAATTCACCACCAGCAGCAGCGGCGCCGCCGTGATCAGGCTGATGGGCGCGTAATCCTTCTGCGCGTCATAGGGCAGCTTGGCGTAGAAGGCGGGGTTGCTGCCCAGCACGCCGGCGCCGCCCAGCACCAGGTTGTAGCCGTCGGCCGGGGCCTTGGCGGCGACCTCCATGCCGATGATGCCGTTGGCGCCGCCGCGGTTCTCGATCACCAGTTGCTGGTTGATGCGCTCGGTGAGCTTCTGTCCGACCACGCGCGCCACGATGTCGGTGGGACCGCCCGCAGCATAGGGGACGATCAGCTTGATCGGCTTGCTGGGATAGTTGGCCATCTGCGCCAGCGCCGCCTGGCTTGCGGCCAACAGTGCCAGTGCGGCCAGTCCATTGATTGCGTGCAATCGTGATGTCTGCATGTTGCTTCTCCTGGTAGTCGTCATTCTGTTTGTCATGCCTGCGGAGGGGAGGGTGTGGTGATTCATGGCTCGATCAAGCGTGTCACCGAGCGTGTGTTGCCGAAGGTGGGGATGTACACCGAATGCGTGCCCGGGCCGCCCGCCACCAGGATGCCCAGGTCGGCCGGCGTGGGCGAGACCGGCAGCAGCGTGTCCGGGCCGATGTCGCCCAGCTCCGCGGCGCGGGCGTCGCGGGTGCGCGCATAGTCCTTGATGGAACGGCGGCTGGCCTTCATCTTCGATTGTTCCCACAGCTGCAGGCGCACGTGTTCCTTGTCCATGCCGGCCTGCGCGAAGATGTCCGCATGTTCCGGCCCGAGCATGACCCAGGGCGCGCCGCCGCACCAGTAATCATTACTGGTGGGGTAGGCGATGCTGTCGGCCATCACGCGCAGCAGGTCCTTCGCATCTTTCTCGTGGCAGAGCATGTTGAGCGTGCCCGAGGCGCCCACCACGGTGACCGTGCTCTGGTCCGGGCGAAAGCCCTTGTCCACGTGCAGCGGCGGCCAGGGGCTGGCGGCTTCGTTCTCGGCGCAGCAGAAGGTGAACTTGCCGGGCTGGCCCTGGGTGGCGCGGTCCATCTCGCCGGGCAGGGCGCGGCCGATGTTCTGCATGATGAGGTGCAGCGCGCGCCCCAGCACGGCATTGCCCCAGTTGCCCTGGCCCAGGCAGTTGAGCCCGCTGTTGAGTTCCAGCGTCGCGGCGATGGGGCCGTTGATGATGAGCAGCGCCGTGGCCGGATTGGTGGTGGCCTGGATGCCCTGCAGGTTGAGGGGCTGCTCGGCAATCGCGGCGGTGGCGGCGATCAGCACCGGCAGGTGCTGCGCCTCGCAGCCGGCCAGCACGGCATTCACCGCGATCAGGTGCACCGTGGCTGCGCCGAAGCCCGGCGCGATGCGCGCGATGACCTCGTCGGGGGCGCGCTGCGTGCCCGCGAGCATGCGTTCCACGCGCTCGCGTGTGGGCGGGATCACCGGCAGGCCATCGCCCCAGCGTCGTTCCCGGTACAGCCGGTTGATGGCCTCGATGTCGTCATCGACTTCGATGAGCACGGGCGGCGCAGCGGGAGTTTGCCTCGCGTTCATGGCTTGATCGCCTTGTCTTCAGACACCAGCGCCACCAGTGCCGGCAGGTGCTCGGCCACCATGTCACGCAGCTCGGCGCGCGAGCGCGGCCCCAGCGAATGCGGAATGATGGCCACCGGCAGCCCGGGCTGGCCCAGCGCCGAGGCCTGGGTGCGCGCCAGCACCTGGAAGGCGGTGGTGGCGATGGAGAGACTGGGCCGCTGCCGCTTCATCACTTCGACACTGTCGTGGATACTCCACGACGTGCAGGAACCTCAGTCACCCGAGCCGGTGATGATGAGGTCGCACTGCTCGACGAGTTCCTTCATCATCGCCTCGGAGGCGGGTGTGGAGGCGACTGGCTTGCGCCGCTTGATCACCGCCTTGACGCCGCAGCGCTCGATCAGCGCCTGGGCCAGTTCCTCGACCAGGTTGTTGAAATTGGGTTTGGAGTTGTCGATGAAGCCCACCACCTTGCCCGAGAGCGTCGGCAGCAGCCGGCCGGGTTGCGCCGGCGCCTGTTCGGCAAAGGGTGCGGTGGGATCGTAGACCAGGGTCCTGGCAATCATGTGTCCTCGCTTTGCGGGCGTGCCGCGACGGATGGTTCCGGGCTTGGCCGGTGCTGCTTGTTGTTTCCCTTGATTGTACGACCGCAGCGAGCAGGTCTGCCGCCCTGTGACGCCGCTGCCGGAGTGGACGACAATGGGTCTGATGAGTGATGTGCAACGAAGTGCATGGAGGCTGCAATGCTGATCGGCGTACCGAAGGAGATCAAGAACAACGAGTTTCGCGTCGGGCTGACGCCGGCGTCCGTGCGCGAACTGACGGGGCACAGGCACCCGGTGCTGGTGCAGTCCGGCGCCGGCCTGGGCATCGGCGTCACCGATGCCGACTACGAA
>CAIPGJ010000494.1 GCA_903864555.1 uncultured Pseudomonadota bacterium
CGGGCTGGTGCTGCTGCTCGGATTCGCGCTGCCGCCGCTGCTGCAGTTGCGCAATGTGCCGGCCGTCAGGGTGCTGCGCAAGGAAGTGGGCCTGCCACGGCAGACCACGCTGCTCGCCTACGGCCTGGGCTTTGCCGCACTCAGCGGCCTGCTGGTGTGGCAGGCCGGCGACGCCAGGCTCGGGCTGGTCGTGATCGGGGGCTTTGCCGGGGCGTTCCTGTTGTTCGGGGCGGTGGCCTGGGCCACGTTGATGGGGCTGGGTTCCGTGGCGGCGGCTGGCAATGGTGGTGGCCAGGGACGGGGGGGCGTGATGTGGCGCTATGGCCTGGCCAACCTGCGCCGCCATGCGCGCGGCAACAGCGTGCAGATCCTGGCGCTGGCGCTGGGCCTCACGGCGGTGCTGCTGCTCACCTTCACGCGCGAGGACCTGCTCTCCACCTGGAAGGCCTCGATCCCGCCAGACGCCCCCAACCGCTTCATCATCAACATCCAGCCCGACCAGCGCGAGCCACTGCTGCAGTTGTTCCGCGAAGAGAAGCTCACGCTACCGGTGCTGCATCCGATGATCCGTGGGCGCCTGATGGCGCGCAACGGCCAGCCCATCAACATCGAGGAATTCCAGGAGCGCGACCGCCGCATGGCCGAGCGCGAGTTCAACATCTCCTACATGCAGGCGCTGCAGCCCAACAATGCAGTCATCAGCGGCCGCTGGTTCAATGCGGCCGACCTGCAATCGGGCGCCCTGTCGGTGGAGGAGGGCATCGCCAAACGCCTGGGGTGGACGCTCGGCGACACGCTCACCTGGTCGGTGGCGGGGCAGGAATTCACCGCGCCCATCACCGGCACCCGTCGACTGGAGTGGGATTCGATGCAGGTGAACTTCTTCGTCATCGGCACGCCGGGCTTGTTGCAGGATGCGCCCACCAGCTTCATCACCAGTTTTCACCTGCCGCAGGAACGCGCTGCCGCCATGAACAAGGTGTCGCAGCGATTGTCCAATCTCACCGTGGTGGACATGAGCGCCATCCTCAGGCAGGCGCAGGCCGTGATCGACCAGGTGGTGAAGGCGGTGCAGTTCGTGTTCGTGTTCGCACTGGGCGCCGGCTTGCTGGTGCTGTATTCGGCGCTGCTCTCGACCCAGGATGAGCGCCAGCAGGAGGCGGCGCTGATGCGCGCGCTGGGCGCTTCACGCGCACAGATCCTTGCGTCGCAGCGCACCGAGTTCGCCGTGCTGGGGCTGGTGGCCGGGCTGCTGGCGGCACTGGGCGCAACCGGCATTGGTTTTGGCATCTCGCACTTCGTGTTTGCCTTCCCCTACCAGATCAATCCCTGGATCTGGCTGGCGGGACCGCTGGCGGGGCTGGCCTGCGTGTCGATCAACGCCTGGGCCGGCGCGCGCGCCGCGCTGTCGCATCCGCCGCTGCTGGCCCTGCGCGAGGCCTGAAGCTTGCGTTGAAGGTCTGAGGTAGAAGGATCGACGTGGAACGATGGGCGCTGAAGGGGCGGCACTCTCCAGCGCTCCCCGCAACGATTCACAAGGCCCCGCTGGTCAGTTGCAAATGCGTCCGCGAGCCGCTGCGGGGGAGGACGCCCAGCTTCGGATGTAAGATTCGCCCTGACCGTTGGTCCGGTTTCCGCCAGCATTGCGGATTGCGGCTTGCGATCCTGCAATCCACACCCGGCTTGCTCCAGACATCATCGAGAACCAGAACAGACTTCCAGGGGGATTACCATGAAGACACGCATCACCGAAATGTTGGGCATCAAGTATCCGATCGTGCAGGGCGGCATGATGTGGGTGGGCCTGGCCGAGATGGCTTCGGCCGTCTCCAATGCCGGCGGCCTGGGGCTGATCACTGCGCTCACGCAGCCATCGCCGGAGGCGCTTTCGAAGGAGATTGCGCGATGCCGCGACATGACCGACAAGCCCTTCGGCGTGAATCTTACCTTCACGGTTCGGCCCAAGCCGCTGCCGTACCACGAGTATGCCGCGGCCATCGCGGAAAGCGGCGTGAAGATCGTGGAAACCGCCGGCAACAACCCCGAGCCCTTCGTGGCCGGGTTCAAGAAGGCCGGCATCATCATCATCCACAAATGCACCTCGGTGCGCCATGGCCTCAAGGCAGAGAAACTGGGCTGCGACGTGATCAGCATGGACGGATTTGAATGTGCCGGCCATCCGGGGGAGGACGACACCCCCAATTTCGTGCTGTTGCCCTGCGCGGCGGCAGCGATCAAGGTGCCGCTGCTGGCATCCGGCGGGGTGGGCAGTGCGCGCAGCCTGGTGGCCGCGCTCGCGTTGGGTGCCGATGGCGTCAACATGGGCACGCGCTTCATGGCGACCAAGGAGGCGCCCATCCACGAGAACGTGAAGCAGGCCATCGTTGCCTGTGACGAGCGCAGTTCGATACACATCCTGCGCAAGGTGCGCAACACCGCGCGCATCTACAAGAACGGCGTGGCCATGAAGATCCGCGAGATCGAGGCGCGTCCGGATTCGACCTTTGCCGAGATCGCCGAACTGGTGGCCGGGGCAAAGAACAACGTGGTGTACAAGACCGGTGACATCGAGGCCGGTACCTGGAGCGCCGGCATGGTGATGGGCCTGATCCACGACATCCCGACCTGCAAGGAATTGCTGGACGGCATGGTGGCCGAGGCCAGGGCCATCGTCGAGAACGACCTGCGCAAGGCTTTTGCCTGATGTTCACGGGCTGATGACCTGACTGCCCGTGCCCGGCTCCTGCCGCAGGGCAGGCAGACAGGGTTGGCCGGTGCGCGGTGCTGGTCATCCCTTGATCTGAAGCAAAGGCCGGCGCGTTGGTCGGGGCATCATCGCGGCTGGCGGCCATGCGGGGTGCATGGCCGTTTTTCCATCACCCATGTGGCAGATTCATGAACGACGCAGAGCAGGCAGGGCAGCAAGGTCAGCAGGGGCAGCAGGGTCAATCCGCCACCACCGCGTACGACATCCTCGGCGGGGAGGCCCGCCTCAAGGCGCTGGTGGACCGTTTCTATGCGCTGATGGACAGCGAGCCGGAGTACCAGGTCATCCGCAAGCTCCATCCCCCCTCACTGGCAGGTTCCAACGACAAGCTGTTTCTGTTTCTGACCGGCTGGCTGGGCGGTCCGCCCGTGTATGTGCAGAAGTACGGCCACCCCATGCTGCGGGCGCGGCATCTGCCTTATGCCATCGGCGTCAGCGAGCGTGACCAGTGGCTGTCGTGCATGACCCGCGCCATGCAGCAGGAGGGCATCGACGGCGAGTTGGGCGAGGCCTTGCGCGATGCCCTCGCCAAGACCGCGGACTGGATGCGCAACAAGGCGGATTGATCACGCCAGCCCCTTCCTGCCGTGGCGAGGGAAGGGCAAGGGGGGCAAGCCCCCTTGATCAGGACGCCCCCAACCGCTCTTAGCGCAGCACCAGCACCGGGATTTTGCTGTGGGTCAGCACTTTTTGCGTCTCGCTGCCGATCAGCAGGGCGGAGGCGCCGCTGCGGCCATGCGAAGCCATGACGAGCAGGTCACACTGTTCCTTCTTCGCCGTGGCGATGATGGCCTTGTAGGGCGAATAGCTTTCCACCATCACCGGCCTGGCCTTCACCCGCTGCGTGCCGGCCAGCTCGGCGGCGTCGCTGGCGATCTTCTCGGCCTCGGCGCGCGCGGCCTTCTTGAGTTGTTTGGTAATGCCGAGGAAGCCGGGGACGAATTCACCGCCGGTCTGCGGCTGGTCCCAGGGCTGCATCACCGTAAGTACCACCAGTTCGGCCTTGGTCAGCCTGGCCAGCTTTGCGCCTTCCAGCACTGCCTTGTTGGACAACTCCGAACCATCGGTTGATACCAGGATTTTCGTGTACATGACTGACTCCCCAAAATGTTGTGGATTGTTGTGAAGGGCCACGACACGCGTCGCGCCCATGAGGTCACAGTAGTCCTTCGGGAGGGCGAGGCTTTGATCCTGGTCAAGCGTGATGGTGTGCTTTTTGACGCGCTGCCTTGTTGCTGCGAAGGCGGACCAGGCGCTATGGCCGGCGGGGATATTGATATCAAATTCATGTGATAAGTATTTCCATCATTGGATCAATGGACGAAATATGATCATCTATCCATGGCGGAAAAATACCTGAGGTGGCATGCCGGTTGCTGAGGTCATCAGGGCCGCGATTGCTGCTGCTGCAGGCTAAAATGGCGCGCATGATCGAAATCACTGCTGCACTCGCTGCCCTGTTCTCCATCGCCACGCTGGTGGTTGTGCTGGCACTGGCAGCCCGTCAACGCCATCTGCAGCAGGCCGATGCCAGCGCCCAGCGCGAGACGCAGTTGCAGGCCGCGCAATTGGCGCGCGAGGAGGCGCAGCAGGTCGCCCAGCGGGCGCGCGAGGATGCACGCAATGCCCGCGAGGAGCTGTCCGCGAGCCTGTCGACTTTCAGCCAGCACATCGCCACGCAGATGACCACCATTGCCACGGTGCAGAACAGCCAGATCGATGCTTTTGCCAAGCAGCTGGCCGCTTCCTCGGCGGCAACGGACGAGCGGCTGGAGAATTTCCGCAAGACCCTGAACGAGCAGCTGGCGCGCGCCCAGGACCAGCAACGCCAGGGTTCGGGCGAACTGCGTCTCACCCTGGAGCAGCGGCTGGAGAATTTCCGCAAGACCCTGGATGAGCAACTGGCACGTGCCCAGGAGCAGCAGCGGCTGGCGGCTGCGGAGATGCGCCAGACCATCGAGCAAAGGCTGGAACGCATCCAGAAGGACAATGCCGAGAAGCTGGAGTCCATGCGCAAGACCGTGGACGAGAAGCTGCACGAAACCCTGGAGAAGCGCCTGGGGGAATCCTTCAAGCTGGTGTCGGACCGGCTGGAGGCGGTGCACAAGGGCCTGGGCGAGATGCAGACCCTGGCGGCCGGAGTCGGCGACCTGAAACGCGTGCTGACCAATGTGAAAACCCGCGGCACCTGGGGCGAGGTGCAACTGTCCAGCCTGCTCGAACAGATCCTCACGCCCGACCAGTACGCCACCAATGTCGCCACGCGGCCCGGCTCGCGCGACCGGGTCGAGTTTGCCATCCGCCTGCCCGGCGGGCATGACACAGATGGTCCGCTGTGGATGCCCATCGATGCGAAGTTCCCCAACGAGGATTACGAGCGCCTGCTGGCCGCGCAGGACCGCAATGACCCGGCCGGGGTGGAGGAGGCCTCCAAGGCCATCGAGACCCGCCTCAAGCTGGAGGCCAAGACCATCCGCGAGAAGTACATCGAGCCGCCGCACACCACCGACTTCGCGTTGCTGTTCCTGCCCACCGAGGGCCTGTATGCCGAGGCACTGCGCCGTCCGGGCCTGTCCGACACGCTGCAACGCGATTACCGCGTCACCATCGCCGGCCCGACCACGCTGACTGCGCTGCTCAACAGCCTGCAGATGGGATTCCGCACCCTGGCCATCGAGAAGCGCTCCAGCGAAGTGTGGCAGGTGCTGGGCGCGGTCAAGACCGAGTTCGGCAAGTTCGCCGACGTGCTGGCGAAGACCAAGGAAAAGCTCGACAAGGCGAGCGACGAGATCGGCGCCGCCGAGCGGCGTACGCGCGCGATCGAGCGCAAGCTGCGCGGTGTCGAGGCGCTGCCCGAGCACGAGGCGGCGGC
>CAIPGJ010000495.1 GCA_903864555.1 uncultured Pseudomonadota bacterium
AAACCAGGCTGCGGCGCGGTTTACCCCCTTGTCAAAGGGGGCCGACGCGACGCAGTCGCGCGGGGGGATTTTTATACCGCTATGCTTGAATTGCACCAGTCGCTATCAAATCGATGCCTTGGATGTCTTACGGTGCCCTGTCTGCAAAGCAACCATCATGTTGGGACTTGCAGCAAGGCTTGGTAAAGGCAGGCAGATCCGCCTGCCTGATGAAAATCCCCCCGCTGGCCTGCGGCCAGTCGGCCCCCTTTGACAAGGGGGTAAACCAATGCCTGCCCATCCCTGCGGTCAGCACCCTCCCCGGAAATCAGCGAAGAACCTTTGACAAGGGGGTAAACCAGCATGAGGTTTTGCGCGTCGCTCAGGTAACCGTGAATTTCCGGATGGCCTTTGCGTCGAGTTCCAGCCCCAGTCCGGGACGGTTTCCCGGCTCGATGTAGCCGTCCTTCGGCGCCGGCGGATCGACGAAAAGGGCCTCGGTCCAGGGCATGTATTCCACCCAGGCGCCGCAGCGTGTCGATGCCAGCAGATGCATGTGCAGGTAGGGGTGCGCGTGCGCCGAGATCGGCAGGTTGTGCTGCTCCAGCACCGCCACTGCCCGCAGCCAGGGCGTGATGCCGCCCAAGTGCACGGCATCCAGGATCACGTGGTCCACCACCGGGATGAGCTGCTCCAGCTGCGCCACGCGCGAGATGCGCTCCCCCGCTGCCACCGGCAGCGCGTTTTCAGCGCGCACCTTGCCCAGGCCGAGGAAATCCCCTTCGCGCACCGGCTCCTCCAGCCAGGCGTAATCCAGCGCCCCCAGGCCGCGTGCCATGCGCACACCCTCCTGCGCCGTCAGTCCCCACAGGGCATCCACCATGATGTCGACGCGGTCGCCGACGGTGCGCCGCACCAGCCGGGCGCGCTCCATGTCCTCGGCCAGCGGCCGGTTGCCCATGCGCAGCTTCATGGCACGGTAGCCCTTGGCCACGAGGTCGGCGCTGTCCCGCTCCAGCCGTGCCAGGTCGTGATGGCGCCACAGCGCCCAGCTCGCATAGGCAGGCACGCGCTCGCGAAAACCGCCCAGCAACTTCCACAGCGGCAGCCCGGCCTGTTTGCCGGCGAGGTCCCACAGGGCCATGTCCAGGGCTGCCAGCGCCAGGTTCGCGGCACCGTCGTGCAGGATGTCCACCGTCATGTTCCACATGCGGTCATAGACCTGCGCGCGACGCATGGCATCCATGCCGCGCAGCGCCACGGCCAGCTCCTCGATGATCAGCTGGATGGCCTTGACCATGCGCGTGCTCTCGACCGAGGCATAGCCCAGGCCGATGCCATCGCCGGTGTGCATCTGCACGATGAGCGTGGCCTTCTGGGTGCGCGCCCCCATGAAGGGATGCTTGATCGGCTCATCCAAGGGCAGGGCCACCAGTTGCGTGGAGATGCTTTCAATGAACGAGCCCATGGTTTTCCTCCGGCGGATGGCTGGGGGGCCTGTAAGCGGCCCCGGAAATGACCGGGCCGGCATATGCCGGCCCGGAAATGCTGCGATTCAGGCGCGCCGCGCCCTCAGTCGGCGGTGATGCCTGCCGCCAGAATGACCTTGCGCCACTTCTCGTATTCCGAGACCTGGTACTTCATCAGCTCGTCGGAAGTGGTCGGAAAGGGAATGCTGCCGGAATTCAGCAGGTAGTCCTTGACCTTGGGCTTGTCCAGCGCCGCCACCACCAGCTGGTTGGCACGCGTCACGATGTCACGCGGCGTGCCGGCCGGCGCCCAGGCACCGAGCCAGAAGGACCATTCATAGTTGGCCACGCCGGCCTCATGCATGGTCGGCACATCCGGCATGGAAGGCCAGCGCTGCTTGCCCGACACGGCCAGCGCGCGCAGCTTGCCCGACTTCACATGCGGCAGGGCCACGCCCAGGTTCACCATCATGAAATCCACGCGACCTGCCACCAGATCCGTGGTGGCTTGCGGCACGGTCTTGTAGGGCACGTTGGTCAGGCTGACACCGGTGAGCAGCTTGTAGTACTCCACCGCCGCCTGCGAGGAGGAACTGCCATGGCCGAAGGTGAGCTTGCCAGGCTCTTTCTTCGCCAGCGCCGTCAGTTCGGCAACGCTCTTCACGGATGACTGCGAATTCACCACCGCCATGATCACGCCCTGCGACACGCCGCTGACCGGCACGAAGTCCTTCACATAATCGTAGGGCAGCGTCTTGTACAAACTCTGGTTGGCCGCGTGCGTCGAATTGGTGCCGATCAGGATGGTGTAGCCGTCGGGGGGAGACTTGGCCACGTACTCGGCCGCGAGAATGCCGTTGGCACCCGGACGAGGCTCAACGATGACGGCCTGCTTGGTCATTTCCGAAATCTCGTTGCCCAGTACGCGGGCGGTGGTCTCCGGAAAGCCGACGCCCATGGCGATCAGCCGCTGAGGCTTGTTGGGATAGGCCTGCGCAAGGGCGGCTCCGGTAGTGGCCAGCATCAGCGAGGGTGCCGCAAGCAGTGCAATGATTCCTGCAATCGGTGTGAGCTTCATGGTGTGGTCTCCTGTTCCTGTTGCGAATGCTTCCGCGATGCAAGCCTGCGGCGTGAAATAGGGCAAAGCTGGGCGGCATTGTAGAACGAAGTGGAGGGAATTCCGGAGCCCTGCCTGCGGGTCTCGCGGCCAGCAACGCCAGGTCACCAGAAACACGGGGAGCCTGCCGGCTTCAGCGCCCCGGACGATCCATCCGCTTCAGGGTATGGGTCACCGGCCGTGGCGATGCGTCAGCCGCTCCGTATTCAATCGCTTTCGCCAATTCACGCATGAGGGTGCCGCGCGCCCTGGCAGTGGGCGCGGCGGCGAGCAGCTCATTGAGCAGCAGCTTGGCGGCGGGGCGGCCAGGTGGCCCGGGCATGCCCAGGTAGATCGTCACACCGTTCTCGATGCAGGTGCCGATGAACTTCAGCACCGGGCGCGCGAGCACCGGGCCCATGGAACCCAATCCCTCAAT
>CAIPGJ010000496.1 GCA_903864555.1 uncultured Pseudomonadota bacterium
CGTGGCCGGCGCCGTGCGCGAAGGACTGGCTCACGCCGGATTTCAGCTGGAAAAGCGCCCCGGCTTCCGAGGCAAGCGGGAAATGCTCACCGGCACACGCATCGGCCCGATGACGGCTTTGCCGCCATCGCAGGCCCGTGCCCTGGTCATCGGCGCCGGCCTCGCCGGCAGCGCCAGCGCCCTGCGCCTGGCCGAACGCGGCTGGGAAGTGCAGGTACTGGAGCGACATGCCGCCCCCGCCCGCGAGGCCTCGGGCAATCCGCTCGGCCTTTGTGCACCGCTGGTCAACATCGCCGATGGCGCCAACGCACAGATTTCACGTGCGGCCTTTGGCTATGCACAACGCCACTACACCAGGCTGCACTCGGAGGAGGATGCGCTCATCCTGCAGCATGGGGTGCTGCGTCTCCTGCGCAGCCTGCAGGAGGCTGACCGCTATCAACCCTTGCTGGAGCAGGCTTACCCTGACACCTTGGCCCGCTACCTCAGCCCGTCGGATGCCACCACGCTACTTGGCATGGCGACCAGCCGCCCGGGCATCTGGTTCGGCACCGGCATGAGCCTTGACCCGGCACGGGTATGCAGCAGACAACTCCGGCATCCGGGCATCCGGACCGTCTATGAATCGACGGTGTCCGAACTGGTTTCAGTCAATGGCCTGTGGCACGCCCGCGATGACAGGGGAAGCGTACTGGCAGAGGCTGAACAGGTGGTGGTGGCTGCAGGCATGGGCAGTCTCGCCTTTGCGCCTTCGCTCAGGCTGGAGTCGGTCAGGGGGCAGATCACCCTGCTGCCCGCCGATCCGCTGCGCACCCTTTCCTGCGCGGTCAGTGGTGAGGGCTATGGCATGCTCATGCGTGACGGGCGCCTGCTCATTGGCGCGACCTTCCAGCCTGGCGACAATGACGCCGGATTGCGGAGCGAAGACCATGCAGCAAACATGGCAAGAATGGAAGTGGCACTGCCAGGCTTGTGCCGCAATGCCCGGCCCGATGATGCACAGGGGCGGGTGGGCTTTCGTGCCGTCACGCCGGACCGCCTGCCCATCGCCGGCGAACCCGGTCCGGACGGCCTGCATGTCCTGACCGGCCTTGGCGCACGTGGACTGGCCTGGGCACCGCTGGGCGCCGAATTGCTGGCAAGCCGGATGGCCGGAGATCCGCTGCCCCTGCCAGCGGATCTGATTGCAGAACTCCTTCCCTCCCGCTTCGGCATGGGTCGCTAATGCCATGTTTTTCATAGGGTTATGCAGGTTTGAAGGCCATGCACAAAGCTACCCGCAGATTCAGCGCGCCTGTAGAATCTGCGCGGCTTGAAAAAGCCCAACAAGCACCCCATATTGCTGCTTGTCACCACTGTTCGTTTTGCGGACAGTCACTCAAGGAGATGATTCGATGAAACGCATTGTGCTGTTTCTGGTCACCAATCTGGCAGTCATGCTGGTGCTGGGCGTGGTGCTGAACCTGCTCGGCCTGAATCAGTTCATCACCGCCAATGGCCTCAACATGACGACCCTGCTCGGCTTTTCGCTGGTGGTCGGCTTTGGCGGGGCGACTTTCTCGTTGCTGATTTCCAAGCCCGTCGCAAAGTGGTCGACCGGAGCGCATGTCATCGATGGCTCGGAGGGGTCCACTGAATTCTGGTTGGTGAGCACGGTGCACCGCCTGGCCGACCAGGCCGGCATCGGCCGTCCCGAAGTTGCAGTGTATGAGGGCGAAGCCAATGCCTTCGCCACGGGCGCCTTCAAGAACGATGCCCTGGTGGCCGTATCCACCGGCCTGATGCAGTCCATGTCGCGCGAGGAAGTCGAAGCGGTGCTCGGCCATGAAATCGCCCACATCGCCAATGGCGACATGGTGACCCTGACCCTGATCCAGGGCGTGGTCAACACCTTCGTGGTGTTCCTTGCCCGGGTGGTGGGCTATGCCGTGGACAAGGCCATTTTCAAGTCCGAGCGTGGCGTCGGCCCCGGCTTCTACATCACGGTCATCGTCTGCGAAATACTGTTCGGCATCGCCGCTTCGATGATCGTGGCCTGGTTCTCGCGCCAGCGTGAATATCGCGCGGACGCCGGTTCAGCGCGCCTGCTCGGCTCGCCCAAGCCGATGATGCACGCCCTGGCACGTCTGGGCAATCTGCAGCCCGGCACCCTGCCGCAATCGGTCGCGACGCTGGGCGTCAACAGTGCGCCCGGTTTCATGGCGCTGTTTTCCAGCCACCCCCCCATCGAAAGCCGCATCGCTGCCCTGCAGCAAGCCAGCCCGGGCAACTGAGTTCGGAACAACGGGGGGGTGGTGCCATCATCGTGGCACCACCCCTCTGCAGGCGATCGCTTTCCGCGGTATCCTTGATGCTCGAAATTCCCCCGATTTGCCTCGTGACCCTCGCAATATCAGGGACTTCCATTTTCATGACGTAGGGATACTCTGGAGAACCCTGTTTTTTTCAGAGCCCTTTCATGGGGAATACGGGGGTGTTGCCCCGGGTTTTTCAGAGCTTCCTTAGGTCCTGCCCTGCCGCCCCCTAGCCGGCATGGCTGCATTCCCGTTGCGGAGTGAGGGCAAGGGATCGCTGCCTGTTTGCAGCAGTCAGCGCACTAGGAGTTGCACCGAGATGACAGAACCGGCCACGGCAGGGTGGCATTGCCATGGGAGGCGGCGCGCATGAAATGTGCGCCTGGTCTGTGCACGTCCGCCTGTGGAGCAGGGCATTGAACGTGATCCTCGCCAGCATCGTCTTCAACGCCATGAGCCATGTGGTGTTCGCAGGCATGCGCCTCGCCGTGGCGCTGGACGCCATCCACATCGGTGCCTCATCGGCGGTCGTGGGGCTGATCACCGCACTGTTTGCCTCCCTGCCCGCCATAGGCTCCGTCCCCATGGGACGCTACATCGACCGCTATGGCTCGCGTGTGCCGCTGCTGGTGTGTCCGATACTGCTGATCATCTGCCCGTTGCTCGCAGCACTGGTACCAGGACTGATTTCGCTGGCCGTGGCGAGCCTGGTGACCGGTGGCGCCTTTCTGACCCTGCACATCATCAACCAGCAATTGATCGGGCGGCTGAGCAAACCACAGGACCGACCGGCCAACTTTGCGATTGCCGCCACCTGGATCGCCGCATCATCGGCGCTTTCGCCCATGCTCACCGGATTTGCCATCGACCACATCGGCTTTCGCTGGACGTTCGCCATCCTGAGCATGGTGTCGGTGCTGAGCATCATCTTCCTGTCACGCCGCGTGCCGGCGCTGGAGCCACGCCCGGTGTCCGAAAAGGACGCCGGCCAGGGAAGCGTGGTGGACCTGCTGAAGGATCCCAAGCTGCGCCGCATCTACACCATCAACGTATTGTTCGCGACCGCCTGGGACGTATTCCTGTTCATGACGCCGATCTACGGCGCGGCAATGAAGCTGTCTGCCTCGCAGATCGGCACCATCATTGCCTGCTTTTCAGGCGCCACCTTCTTCGTGCGGCTACTCACCCGGGCCGTTTCACGCAAGTTCACACCATGGCAGGTGCTGCTCATCTCGCTGGCCGTCAGCGGCACGGCCAATCTTGCCTTCGGCCTCACCACGTCGGTGACCCTGCTGATGTTCTTTGCTTTCACCATGGGCCTCGGACACGGACTGGCCAGCCCGATGATGAATACCTTGTTCTATGAGGCGGCGCCGCAATCACGCATGGCGGAAGTGCTGGGTCTGCGCACTTCAGTGTCCATGTCACTGCAGGTTGCCATGCCCATCGCCGCCGGCGCCCTCGGTAGCGTCATCGGGATTGCTCCGCTGTACTGGCTGGTGTCGGCGCTGCAACTGGGCGGCGGTTACTCTGCACGCCACAACTGGAAACGCGCCAAGGGCCGCCCGGCATCCCCGGAATGAGCCACGGGTTTCAGGGCACGGCAAATGCGAAATCGACCTCAGGCTGCCGCCCGCTGACGATGTCGGCCAGGGCCCTTCCCGACCCGCAGGAATGGGTCCAGCCCAGCGTGCCGTGGCCGGTGTTCAGGTAAAGGTTGCGGTAGCGGGTTCTGCCGATGCTGGGCACATTCGAGGGCGTCGACGGACGCAGGCCCGCCCAGTACTCCGCCTTGCCGGCATCCGCCACACCGGGGAACAACTGCAGCAATCGGCGCGTCAGCGCCTGGCAGCGCACTGCATTGAGGCTGGTGTCATATCCGGTGAACTCCGCCGTGCCAG
>CAIPGJ010000497.1 GCA_903864555.1 uncultured Pseudomonadota bacterium
TCGAATCGAGGATCACCGTTCAACGGTTTCTTCTGACGTGGGGGATAGGCAAGGGGGCGTCGCCCACTGGTTCAGTGCTTTCCTAAGTAAGCCGTGAAGCAAGGCTGTGATTCAGGAATGCTTGAAGCGTTTGTTGATGCGTCGAATTGACTTCCGGAGGGGCATCAGCCTCAAGGTCGTTCCGGACGCGCTCGCCCATGCCTTCGCGAGGCCACAGGAAAGCACCGACCGGAACGGGGCCAAGCGCGCATCGTGCCGCGCCTG
Source organism: uncultured Pseudomonadota bacterium (assembly GCA_903864555.1). The sequence goes on from CAIPGJ010000497.1 coordinate 265, forward strand.
GCGGCAATCTTTGCCAAGACAATAGGGCAGTGCCTCACTGTTTTTTTGACAACATTCCTTCTTCTATGGCTTTGATCTGAAGGGCGACGGTCCGGGAGAATTGCCGGCAGGCCGCAAAGCCGCTGCCCACGAACCACAGTCCTTCCTGGGCAGTGCGTTTCCACATGTTGTTCATCTCGCCATCGGGCGCGATGCCCCAGATCGGCCCGACGTGCTTGGCCATTTCCTCGCCAAAGAGCTTGCCCACCAGGACCTGCTGGCTGACGAAGCCCGTGGCCAGCACCACGAGGTCAGCCGGCTGGAGGGCGCCATCCTTGAGGCGTGCGCCCTCGGCCACGAACTGGTCGATCTGTTCGGATTGCAGCAAGCCGATCTCGCCGTTGATAATCAGGTCAGAGCAGCCCGCATTCAGGTAATACCCGCCGAATCGCGAGCGTATCTTCATCTGGTGGCCGGCACCGTCCTCGCCCATGTCCCACTTGAAACCTCGCGCCTTCAGGCCTGCGATCAGGTCCTTGTCCAGTTCCACCATGCGCGCAGCAAGCCGCTGCAGATTTTTCCTCGTGACTGGCAGGGTGTTCGTGTTCACGAGCAGGTCGGCATCTTCCAGTGACGTGGCATCGTCATAGATGGCGTAGACCAGTTTCGCGCTCGGCGAGATGCTGACCACCGTGGTCGAGCCGCGCTGGACGATGGTCGTGTCCACGCCGTTGCTGTACAGATCCTGCGCCACATCGTGTCCGCTGTTGCCCGTGCCCAGCACCAGTGCCTTCTTGCCCCTCCAGTGGGCGCCATTGGTGAATTCGCTGGTGTGCAGCACATCGCCCTTGAATTCACTCAGCCCGGGTACCGAAGGAATGTTGGGATAGCCGACAATGCCATTGGCCATGATCAGGTGACGCGGGCGCAGCGTGCGTTCGGTTCCATCGGCCCTGCGCACAAGGGCCGTCCATGTACCCGTGGATTCATCATAGCTGCCGCTGATCAGCTCTGTGCCGGCCCAGCAATTGACCTCCATCGCCCAGGCATAGGCTTCGAGCCAGTCGGCAAGCATGTCCTTGGGCAGGTATTTCGGCCAGTTCGGCGGGAAGGGGATGTAGGGCAGATGATTGACGTCGGTATGGTTGTGCAGTGCCAGCGAGTGGTAGCGATTGCGCCAGCAGTCACCGATACGCTCGAGTTTGTCGATCACCAGCGTGTCAACGCCAAGCTGGTGCAGACGCGCGGCGACGGTCAGGCCCGCCTGGCCGCCACCGACCACCAGTACCGTGGGCTCGCGATCGTCGTAGTTCTGGTTCCGAGCCTGGATGTCCTTCCAGTTCATCCCGCCGAAATTGCGCGAATAGGCCTCACCCGAAGGCCGGTTCCTGCCGGTTTTCTCCTCGAACCCCTTCAGCTCTTCGAGATTGGTCATGAACTGGAAAGCATGCTCGGGTTGATCCGCCAGCAGTCGCACCACGCCGTGTCCCCGGCCGACAGCTGTCTCGAATTCGATGATGGCTTCAATCACCTCGAAGCCCGCCCTCTGCACGCGCCGTGGCGCAGTGCGGTCTTTGGCCACTGCAAAGCCATGAGCCTGGATGTCCGGCTGCCTGCTGAGCATGGACGCTGCAATTTCCTGTGCGCCACGGTGCGGCGTGATCGACCAGGTGAAGGCCAGGAAATCACGCCAGTGGCTATCCTCCGGGGCAAAATGCGCTGCCACAGCCGCCTGGTTGCCGTTGTGCAGCGCGGTTTCCAGTGATGCCAGCCACTGCTCGACAAGCGCCTGCTCGCTGCAGGCGTCTTTGGCCAGGACCGAATGTCCGGGATGGTTCATGCGATGCTCCTCCACAAGATGTTGCGATCACAGGCCTTTAGGAGGCGCTGATGTCCTCGCTCGCGGGCTTTTATTATTGATCGTCTTAAAGTATGCAGAGGTTAGACGGGTAAGGTGGGCGGGTCAATGGCGCCGCCTGTCCATGGTGCTGCCTGCTGGGAGGGAACACCATGCGCGCCTACCTCAAGGGGGGCAACCGCGTCGCAGCCACGTCTCCCCGGAAATCGGCGAAGAGCCTTCCTCAAGGGGGGGGCTTGTTCAGTGTTTCCATCAAAAGTTCCGGCGTATGATGAGCCGGCTCAAGATCGTCCGTGGGAAGAAGGTCCTGCAGGAAAATGACATCAAGCTCGAGCAATAGGCAGGCGGTACAAGGCAGGGCCGTTGGAGTCAATTACTGAAGTTCGCA